>JBFGZM010000055.1:0-13746 GCA_041586815.1 Marinobacterium sp.
AACTGTTGCGGCCGCCACGCACTCGGCGCCAGCCATCGAAGATGATCAGCGCGATGACAACCACACCGCCGATGACAAGCCACTCTCTGAGGCTGATCTCCATAAATCCGCTGCTATCTCAAAGTTTCAAGACTGGCGCCCATCCGAACTCTGGCCACCGACTGCTTTTCGTACCCGGGACAGTACCGCGCCCCCGGCAATAACAGATGCAACTATAGACCGAGCGACGACTACTCCACAACCTGATCAATAACCAGATCAAGCGCTTGCGTCTGTCCGCGCACCGAAACCGGACTCAAAATGGCGAACAGATCACCCGGTTTGGGCTCCGGCGTGCCGGTAAGGGAAATACGCGCGCCGACCTCAACCTCATCCACACCGGACAGGCGAGCCTGGGGGGTCATGGCCTGGGTATCATCCAGCACCACTTCCAGCGGCAAATCCGAGACTTTGAGTCTCACCGCTGCCAGCGGCATGCGACCACCCACCGGGCGGGCAAACACGAACACCGCCTGGTCCGGTGACAGTGTGCTGCCAAAACCCTCGGCCAGGCGCACCGCCAGGCGAATTTCTGCCGCCTCGATACCGGGAATCTCCGGCACAGGCTCTCCCAGGGCTCGCAGTTCCTGCTGAGCGCGCCGCATGCCGGCCTTCAGGGACTCAGCCGCCGTCGGATCCGCCTGCACCAGTGCCTGGGACCAGAAATCGATGGCTTGCGCGTAGCGTTGCTGCTCGAAAGCATCGATGCCCAGCAGCCCCAGGGCGGTCATCTCGTTGGGGTCGCGTTCCAGTGTGGCACTTACCTGTGCGCGCACGCCATCATCCATCTTGCCGCCATTGGCAAAATACAGTGCCTGGGCATACTGCCCCATGATGCCGGTGTACTGGGGGGCATCTGCAGGCAGGCGGTTCAGCACCTGTCGGAAGGCCGCGATAGCCTCGTCGTAGCGCCCGGCCCCCATGTAGGTGGTCGCCAGCAGGTACCAGCCCTCGACATTTTCCGGTGTAATCTCAAGCTCCTGCTCCAGTCGCGACAGGGCCTCTTCCAGCGTCGGTGTACGACCGTCAAAGGGGTCCGGCTGTGCCTGACGCTCCAGTGCCAGCTCAAGGCGCGGCGCACTGCCAAGCTTCGCATAGAGTCCCAGCGCACTGACAACCAGCAGCAGGGCCATCGCCGACACTGTGAGGACCTGTACGGTGCTGATTTTCGAGGCCCGCAGCCGCACAGCGTTCGAGCCCACATCCACGTCCTGCAGCAGGCTGCGCTCCAGTTCCAGCTTCAGCTCGTCGAACTCGGCCTGGGCCAGATTGCCCTGGGCCTGCTCCTGCTCCAGTTCCGACAGGCGTTCACGGTAGATATCGATATTCTGCCGATCTCGATCCTCGGCAACTTCCAGCTGCTGCAGCCTGCGCGCACGCAGCAATGGCAACAGCACGATGCCCAGTGCACAGAGTGTCAGCAGTGCAATTCCGGCCCATAGACCTGCCATTATTTGTCATCCTGTTTCAGCAATTCATCCAATCGGCGGCGCTCGGCCGCTGATAATGTCTCGGCGGGCTCGATGGCATCCGGGGCGGCATCCGGGCTGCCGGCCTTTCTGCGCCGACGCGTCATCACCAGTATCACCACCACGCCGACCGCCAGCAGGCCAAAGGGGCCATACCAGAGTATCAGTGTCTGGGAAGTCACCCGCGGACGGTAGAGCACAAACTCGCCGTAGCGCGCCACCATGAAATCAACGATGTCCTGATCCGAATCACCCTGCTGCAGCATGCGGTGGATTTCGGTCCGCAGATCCTCGGCAATGGGCGAGTTGGAATCGGCAATGTTCTGGTTCTGACACTTGGGGCAGCGCAGCTCGGCGGTCAGCTGGTGAAAACGGTCTCTTGTCGCCTCATCGCGAAACTCGAAACTATCGATGGCGGCCTGTGCCCAGAGCGGCAACCACAGCAGCAGGGCGATCAGCAGGTGCCTCATGAGCCGCTCCCCTCAAGTTCCTGCATCAGCCCACGCAACTTGACCCAGACCTTCTCGTTCACCTCGCCCACATGGCGATAACGGATGATGCCATCCTTGTCGAGGATGTAGGTTTCGGGCGCGCCATACACGCCCAGATCCAGCCCCAGGGTGCCTTTGTCGTCGTAGATATTGAGTACATAGGGGTCCTCGTAGCGGGTCAGCCAGTCCTGCGCCTTGCTGCGTTCATCCTTGTAGTTGATGCCGTAGATGGTCACCCCTTCTTCCCGGACGATACGGTTGAGCTGATCATGCTCCTGCTTGCAGGTCGGGCACCAGGTCGCCCAGACGTTCAGCAGTGCCGGTTTGCCCTTGAGCTGCTGCTCGCTGAGCCGGGTGTTTTCATCGTACACGGAGCTGAGACTGAAGCTCGGCATCGGCTTGTCGATCAGCGCCGAGGGGAGCTCGGACGGGTCCAGTTGCAGGCCGCGCCAGAGGAAGATGCCCATCACAAAGAAAATGAGCAGCGGAATAAACACCAGCAGTCGTCTTAACATGTTCAGAATCCTTGAGTATCAGGCCGCAACCGCTGCCTTGCGGCGCGCCTGTTTGCGATAACGCGGGTCCGTCGCGGCCAGCAGGCCACCGAACGTCATCAGCAGCCCGCCGAGCCAGAGCCAGCGTACGTAGGGCTTGTGCTGCACCCGCACCGCCCAGGCGCCATCACCGAGGGGCTCACCCATCGCCACGTAGAGATCACGGAACAGGCCGCCATCGATGGCGGCCTCCGTCATCACCATGCCCCGCGCGTTGTAAAAACGTTTCTCCGGAAACATCTCGGTGTAGGCCTCGCCGTTCTTCAGCACCCGGATGCGCGCCATATCGGAGACATAGTTGGGGCCCTGGTGTTCGCGCACGCCATCGAACACGAAGGAATACTGACCGAATTCAACCGTGTCACCGGGAGCCATGCGCAGATCCCGCGCCTCGCTATAGAGCGAGACCATGGTGACACCTATCACCACGGCGGCAATGCCACTATGGGCCAGCACCATGCCACAATAGCTGCGCGACAGACTGCGCAGGCCATCACGCAAACGGCGCTTGCTGCGTACCTTGACAAAAATATCGCGTAGCTGGGCAAATATCACCCAGTAGGCCAGCGCCATGGCGGCGGCAGTCACCAGGTTGAAACTGCCGTCCATCAGGAACGGCGTGGCAATGCCGCACAGGACCGCCAGTACGGCCGGCAGCCAGAGTATCAGGGACAGCTGTTTCACCCGGCTCTGTTTCCAGCGTGCTACGGTACCGACACTCATGAACAGCACCAACAGCGCCATGAGCGGCACAAACAGGCTGTTGAAGTACGGCGGGCCAACGGAAATCTTGCCCATGCCCAGGGCATCGATCAGCAGCGGATAAAGGGTTCCCAGCAGCACCATCAGGCACACCACAACCAGCACAATGTTGTTCAGCAGCAACAGGGTTTCGCGCGACAGCAATGCAAAGGTTGAGTCACTCTTCACATGGGCGGCGCGCAGCGCGTACAGCAGCAGAGATCCGCCGATGGAGATACCCAGCAACACCAGCACGAAGAAACCGCGCTCGGGGTCGGTGGCAAAGGCATGCACCGAGGTCAGCACTCCCGAGCGCACCAGGAAGGTTCCCAGCAAGCTCAGCGAAAACGCGAAGATGGCCAGCAGCACCGTCCAGCTTTTGAAGACACCGCGTTTTTCCGTCACCGCCAGGCTGTGCACCAGCGCCGTACCCACCAGCCAGGGCATGAAGGAGGCATTTTCCACCGGATCCCAGAACCACCAGCCGCCCCAGCCAAGCTCGTAGTACGCCCACCAGCTGCCAAGCCCAATACCCAGGGACAGGAAAGCCCAGGCCAGCACCGTCCAGGGACGCGACCAGCGGGCCCAGGCCGCATCCAGCCGCCCGCTCAGCAGCGCGGCAATGGCGAAGGCAAAGGCCACCGAGAAACCCACATACCCCATGTACAGCATCGGCGGGTGAATAATCAGGCCTATATCCTGCAACAGGGGGTTAAGATCGCCACCTTCGGCCGGAAAGCCGGGCAACAGGCGTTCAAACGGGCTCGAGGTCAGCAACGTGAACAGAATGAAGCCCACCGCAATCATGCCCATCACGCTCAGCACCCGCGCCAGAATATCCAGCGGCAGGTCACGGCTTTTGACGGCCACGGCCCAGGTCCAGCCACCGAGAATCAGCACCCACAGCAGCAGCGAACCTTCATGACCACCCCAGACGGCGCTGAACTTGAAGTGGGTTGGCAGTGCCGTATTGGAATTGCCCGCCACATAGGCCACCGAGAAATCATCGGTCAGGAACGCATATATCAGGCAGACCATGCTGATCACCAGAAACAGGAACTGGCCCCGCGCCAGGGGTCTGGCATAGCCCATCCACAGCAGGTTGTTGGTGCTGGCCCCCACCATGGGGATCACCGCCAGCAACACGGACATGCACAGCGCCAGAATCAGCGCGTATTCACCAAGTTCAGGAATCATTTGTTGAACACCTCGGGCTCAGGTACCGGCAGTTTACCTGCCGCCTTGAGTGCTTCCGCCACTTCGGGCGGCATGTAGTTTTCATCGTGCTTGGCCAGTACTTCTACCGCAGTAAAGATCCCGCGCTCGTCCATGCTGCCTTGGGCAACGATACCCTGCCCTTCGCGGAACAGATCCGGCAGGATACCGGTATATTCCACCGGCACGGTCTTGGCGAAGTCAGTCAGCTCGAACGTCACCAGCAGCGACTGGGTATCGCGGGCCACGGACCCTTCCACCACCATGCCGCCGGCGCGGATACGGGTGCCCAGGGGCACTTCACCGTCTGCGATCTGCGTGGGCGAATAGAACAGGTTGATATTCTGCTTGAGCGCGAACAGCGCCAGGCCCACAGCCACCGACACGCCCACCAGAATGGCCAGCACGATCGTCAGGCGACGCTTGCGCTTGGGATTCATGACAGCCCCTTTTCACGACGCAGGCGGCGTGCCTGCTGGTTAAGGAACTGGCGCTTCTGTCGCAGCGGCTGCACCACATTGAGCACCACGATGGCCAGTGCTATGCCATAGGCCAGCCAGACATAGAGCCCGTGCCCGCCCATCCCGATGAAATCTGCCATACTCTCGAACTTCACGTTCACCTCAGCAACTACAGTCAAATTCGGTCTGCCTGCTGCGGGAGTCTCGCTCCCGCTTACCCGCAGGCATTGCTTAGCGCGACTCGACCAGCGCCTGTACCCAGGAGCTGCGCCGCTCGCGGCGAAGAATTTCGTGGCGCAGTCGCAACATCAGCGACACCGCAAAGAAACAGTAAAACCCCACCACCATGACCAGCAGCGGAAGCCACATTTCCACCGGCATGGCCGGCTTCTCGGTCAGTGTGAAGGTGGCGGGCTGGTGCAGGGTATTCCACCACTCCACCGAATACTTGATGATCGGGATGTTCACGAGCCCCACCAGCGCCAGCACGGCGGTGGACTGCGCCGCTGTGGTGTCATTTTCGATCGCCGAGTGCAGCGCCATCACGCCCAGGTACAGGAACAGCAGAATAAGCATGGAGGTCAGACGCGCATCCCAGACCCACCAGGAGCCCCAGGTCGGCTTGCCCCAGATGGCACCGGTTGCCAGCGCCAGCAGCGCCAGAGATGCCCCCAGCGGCGCACAGGCCTTGGCGACCATGTCGGCCACCTTCATTTTCCAGATCAGGCCGATGGCGCCGGCCAGTGCCATCATCATGTAACAGGACTGCGCCAATATGGCCGAGGGCACATGGATATAGATAATCCTGAAGCTGTTGCCCTGCTGATAATCCGCCGGCGCAAACAGCAGCGCCCAGACCGTGCCACCGAGCAGCAGCACCAGTGCCAGCAGACTGAAGGCCGGCAGCAGCTTGCCGGTAATGTCGTAGCACCAGCGCGGTGATGCCAGCTGATAGAACCAGCGCGGCATCCAGTTTTTATCGGTCTTGTTCTTGGCCATAAAGATCCACTACCCACTTACAGAAATTCGTAAAGCCGCCCCGATTGCCAGCGGTGCCAGCACCACACCCAGTGCCAGCATGGCCCCCAGCAGTGCCAGATACCCGGCAAGAGGCAGCCCCGTCACCGCCGCCTGCACCGCCGCGGAACCAAAAATCAGCACCGGAATGTAGAGCGGCAGCACCAGCAGGGAAATCAGTACGCCCCCCTTGCGCAGCCCTACCGTCAGGGCTGCACCGATAGCGCCGACCAGGCTCAGCGTTGGCGTGCCCAGCAGCAGGCTCAGCATCAGCCCGCCCATACCCTCTGCCGGCAGAAACAGCATCAGCCCCAGCAGCGGCGCCATCAGTGTCAGCGGCAGACCGGTCATGATCCAGTGCGCCAGTACCCGCGCCAGTACGATCAGTATCAGCGGCTGCGGGCTGAGCAGCGCCTGTTCCAGCGTGCCATCCTCAAAATCGGCCCGAAACAGGCTGTCCATCGACAGCAGCGTTGCCAGCAATGCCGCCACCCAGACCAGTCCCGGCGCCAGCTGTGCCAGGATACCGGGTTCCGGACTGACGCCCAGCGGGAACAGGGTCGCCACCATGAGGAAAAAAATCAGCGGGTTCACCAGGTCGCTTTTACCGCGAAACGCCAGCAGCAGATCACGCTTCAGGGCTGCCCGAAAAACCCCTGCACTGCCCTGTTCCCGCCGTCTGGCCGGCTCATTAGTCGCCATCTCGCTCATGAAGTTCCAGCCAGTTGATCCAGATTCAGTCGACGCAGTCCTGCGAGCTGCAATTCATGGTGCGTGGTCAGGATAACCGTACCGCCCGAAGCGGCATGGCGCAGGATCAGCTGTTCCTTCTGTGCCACACCCTTTTTGTCGATAGCGGTAAAGGGCTCGTCCAGAATCCACAGCGGTGCCTCGCTCAGATAAAGCCTTGCCAGGCTGACCCGGCGATGCTGCCCGGCGGACAGCATGTGGCAGGGCACATCCTCATAGCCGGCCAGCCCGACCTGGCGCAAGGCGGCGTCGATGGAGGCGGCATCGGTACCGGGTTGCAGCGCGGCATACCAGCCGAGGTTTTCCTGCGGCGTCAGGGTCGCCTTGACGCCCGGCAGGTGGCCGAAATACAGCAATTCCCGACGATACTCCTCCACCACCTCGGCCATGGGCTCACCGCGCCAGTACAGCTCACCTTCATAATTGCGTGACAGACCACTGAGGATACGTAACAGGGTGGTTTTGCCACTGCCGTTCTGACCTTCGATCTGCAGTACCTCACCGGCGCGGATCTCAAACGACAGGTTTTCAAACAGCACCCGCTCGTCGCGCTCGCAGTACAGACTCTCGACTTTCAACAAAGGCTCAGCCAATCAAAAACCCTCAAAATAGCGGTACAACAGTAAAGACAGGCTCACCCGCCAATTTCCTTGCTACAGCACCTTTGCGACACGGATCTCGAACGCCAGGTGATCATGAAGCAGCACCCGCTCGTCGCGCTCGCACTACAGATTTTCAATCTGCTGACAAAGATTCAATCAATGCGGCATCCTCTTGATATGTCGCAAGCGCAAAACAGCCATGCTCTTCGCCCTGATGCACGCAGCAGTTCAGCGGCATTCCGCTGGATGACGAAAGCGCTATACTCCTCCTGCCTGTCCCCACGGATAAAATGCGCCATTATATACAAATTCTGTGGTGCCGGCGCCGTGCATTCAATCCCTGCTTTGGAGCCGTTTTGATACCTACTTTGGCCCCCAACCTGTTACCCCCACAACCGGCGACAAGTGAGCCGTTACTGGCACGCCTTCTCCCCGCCGGTGGCCAGCTGGCCGCCACGGTAATGCAGGCCGGCAGCGACAGCAGTGGCGCCCGGCTGCAAATCCGGTTGCACATGGCCGGACAGTTGCTGGAGCTCAACACCCGCCAGCCAGTGCCCGCCGGCAGCCAGGTGATACTGTCACGCAGCGTCACCGGGCAACTGCAACTCAGCCTTGCGACCAACACGCCTACCGCTCCCCCGCGTGCCACCACTTTGGCTGCCGGCGCTCAGACATTCGTACCCACAGCCCTGGAAACTCAGACACCGAGGCCCATGCAGTCCACTGCGCCAGCCAGTGCCCTCAGCAACACGGCGACAAACGCCGCACTGGACAGCGCCCTGCGCACCAGCCTGCCGCGCCAGCAGAGCCTGGGCGCTGTACTCAATCAGCTGACACAACAACTTGAGCCGGGCACAGCCACCGCGGCAAATCGCCAGCTGAGCCCCCTGATTCAGTCACTGCTGCAAATGTTTGGCATTGCACCGGGACAGCGCGACAGCGCCCCTGCGGTGCAGCGCAACATTGAGAAAGGTGGTTTTTTCACCGAGGCCAGGCTCAGCCAGGGCGCAGCCCCGCCCGGCCACCCAAAAGCCAGTGCAGGACCGGATCTCAAGGCACAGATGGGGCAGTTGCAGCAGCTCGCCGACGCCCTGCCGCCCCAGGCCCGGGAACAGATGAACAAGCTGCTGGGAGACCTTCTGGCCCGCATCACCAAGGCCCAAATCAGCAGTGCGCGGCAGAACATGGACCTGCCGGATGGCACCAGCGTGCGCCACCTGGCGCTGGATCTGCCGGTGCGCCTGGGTGAACGAATGGAAAATGCCGAGCTGACCATCATGCGCCACAGGGCGCGCAGCGGCGAAGATCCGGCCAGCAGCTACTGGCGCGTACGGCTGACATTCGATCTGCAGGAGCTGGGGCCACTGGAGGCGGAGTTGCGCCTGCGGGACGACAGTCACATGAGCGCCAGCTTCTGGGCGCCCGAACCGGATACCGCCCGCCTGATCGAGCAGCGCCTGCAGGGCTTTGCAGACCATCTGGCGCGCCAGGGGATTCATGTCGATGAGCTGGACTGCCACCAGGGTTCGGCACCACGCAGCGATACCAGCGTACAGCGCCAGCTGATCAATATTAAAACCTGACAGGAAGCGGGTACCATGACTGCCGAGAAACCCACCAACCCCAACGACAGCGCCGTGGTACTGGGATATGCCCCCGGGCAGCGGGCGCCGGAGGTACTGGCCAAGGGGCGCGGGCTTATCGCCGAACAGATCATCGCCCTGGCCGAAGAGCACCAGGTGCATATTCACAAGAGCCCGGAATTGCTGGAAGTACTGATACGACTGGAGCTGGGTGACGAAATTCCCCAGGCGCTGTACCAGGCGATTGCCGAGGTGATTGCCTTTGCCTATCAGCTAAAGGCCGAGCCGCCAGCGCAGCCCTGAGATTTTCAGACCAGGAGGGCTGGGGCCTGGGGCCTGGGGAGCAGGTGAAAGGTGAAAGGTGAAATTGGTGATTAGTCATTTGTAATTCGTAATTCGTAAAACAGCCGCCAGCGATCACGCTCCGCCAATCACCAATCACCAATCACCAATCACCAAGTACGATCCGCCAATCACTGAAGACTCCCCAAAGTGGTCGCCTTCGCCTGTCAATTCAAAGCCAGGCAACCAACGCGGGAACACCCTAGGAGCGGTCCCGCCCCAGCGACTCCGTGGATTGCAGCTCGCGGTGCAGCAGCGCCATCAACTCGGCTTCCGGCCGGCCGATACCGCAGCTTTTTACCAGGTCATCGACATTGCCGCCCATTTCCATCAGCTTTGCTGCCTGATTGTAGGCCAGCACGCCGGGATCGCGGTTTTCCAGCTCCTGCTGCTTTTCCACCGTAATATTGAGCCTGCGCTCGGCATCCATCAGCCGGCGGCCCATCCCGATGGAGCCACTGGTCATGGAGCGAATTTCATTGCGCAGCACGTTAATCAGCGCCTGCTGCTGACGTTCGTAATGACGCATGCGCCGGTACAGTACGACCCCTGCCCCCGCCCCCGCCAGGAGCAAGATCACAAAGCCAAGCCAGAGTATTGTTATCTGAGTCACCCGAACCATCCAGTATGCCTGCCAGCGCTCAAGGATACTCGATCCACTTGCCCGCGAACAACGGCGTTAGCGCTCATGGCTCCTCACCCGGCTGCACTTGGGCGCGGCGGTAAAGCACGCCGCCGTTTTCGGTTTCCACCTGCTCGATGGCCGGCAGTGGTGCTACCGCCTCGTCACTGTGCAGCAACTCACTGACCGTATCGGTACTGATCTGCTGGCTGCCAAAGGATGACACCACGCGGCGCACCCGACGGTCCCGGGACACAATGATCAGGACACGCCGGTTCATGCTGCGTCCCTGCGCGGTGCGGTTGCTGTAGGCCGGCTGATGCTCGCCATAGCCGACAGCCGCCATGCGCTGCGGACTGACACCGTTGAGCGCGAGAATACGGACCACCGCCGCGGCCCGGGCAGCGGACAACTCCCAGTTGGAAGGATAGAGGTCGGTGGCGATGGGCTGATTGTCGGTAAAGCCCTCGACGTGAATCGGGTTATCCAGCGGATGCAGCAGTTCGGCGATCCTGGCCAGCAGCGCATCGGCTTCTATTTCCGGCAGCGCATCGGCGCTGCCAAACAGCCGGGACGCACGCAGTTCAATTGACAGCCAGAGATCATTGCCATCGATCTTCATGCTGCCTGCCGCTATCTGCGGCGAAAACCGGCGTTTCAGTTCCAGCTGGAGGCTGCGCAGCTGTGCCGTTACCGCTGCATCGACCGGATCAATGTCGATCGCCGGCGCATCCGGGCGCAGCGAATCGCCGATGGCCAGATCCCTGGTCTCATCCTGATTGGCGGCACCCGCCGGGCTGCCGCTGCCATCGAAGACACCGGACAGCGCATCGGAAATGGAGCGGTATTTTTCCTCGTTCACCGAAGAAATGGCGTACATGACGATAAAGAACGCCAGCAGCAGGGTAATAAAATCGGCATAGGAGATGACCCAGCGATCCTGGCGCGTATCCTCAAGCGGTGGGTGCCGACGCGCCATAGTTTCTCCTAGCCCAGATAACCTTGCATGCGCTGGCGGATCAGCTGCGGACTCTGCCCCTCGGAGATCGACAGCAGACCTTCGAGCATCATTTCCTGGTAGCGATAGCGCGCCAGCACCAGACTCTTGATTTTGTTGGCCAGGGGAATCAGCAACAGGTTGGCCAGAGCCACACCATAGATGGTGGCGACAAAAGCCGTGGCAATGCCCGCGCCCAGTCCCTCCGGGTCCTCCAGGTTGCTCATGACCTGAATCAGGCCAATAACCGCGCCCAGTATTCCCAGCGTCGGCGCATAGCCACCCATGCTCTCGATGACACGGGCCCCCTGCAGGTCCCGCTGTTCCTGGGATACCAGCTGGATCTCCAGCATGCCGCGTATGACATTGGCATCCTTGCCATCCACCAGCAGCTGCAGGCCACCACGCACCACCGGGTCAGACTCCGCGTCGATCTCCGCTTCCAGCCCCAGCAAGCCGAGCTTGCGGGTACGCTGACACCACTCGACAACCCGCTCTATACCAGTCTCAAAGTCGAAACTGGGGCCACGCACCAGCCAGCGCATCAGCCAGAGAGCACGGCGAAACTCGTTGCTGGGCGTCTGAATCGCCGCCGCCGCCAGCGTACCGCCCACAACGATAACCACCGCCGGTCCGTTCAGCAGCTGCTGAATCTGTCCGCCATCCAGATAGTGACCGCCGGCAATGGCGACCACCGCGAGCAACAGTCCTGCAACACTAAGGCGATCCATGCAACTCGGCTCCATTCTGGAAAATTGGGTTACAGCTGCACCCGGTTAACATTATGCGACCTGCCGCCGCGGCGTCAGATGCGTTCAATCCTGTCTCCTGCGACAGTCGCCTTCACAGCCCCGGATCAGTCATTAGCGCCAGTCCCGCAACCTGCCTCGCAGGCGGTGAGCCGCCTGGCTGTGGATCTGGCTGACCCGGGACTCACTGACCCCCAGCACTTCGCCAATTTCCTTCAGGTTGAGCTGTTCGTCGTAATACAGCGCCAGCACCAGCCGCTCCCGCTCGGGCAGGCCTTCGATCGCCCGGGCCAGCGCCTGATTGAAGACATTTTTTTCAACCTGGTGCTCGGGCTCCGGATCATCGGCCACGAACTGCTCGCCAAGACTGTCATCATCGGGCTTTTGCAGCTCCTCGAAGCTGAACAGCCGGCTTTCCATGGAGTCCTGCAGCAGGACATGATATTCACTGACACTGATCTCCAGCGCGGCAGCCACTTCCACATCACTGGCGTCCCGCCCCAGGCGGGCTTCAAGCTGATGGATCGCATCGGAAATTCTGCGGCTGTTGCGATGTACGGAGCGGGGTGTCCAGTCGCCACGACGAACTTCGTCGATAATGGCGCCACGAATGCGAATGCCGGCGTAGGTTTCGAAGCTGGCCCCCTTGGCGGGATTGTATTTGCGGGATGCTTCCAGCAGGCCGATCATGCCGGACTGCACCAGGTCATCCAGCACGACGCTGGCCGGAAGGCGAGCGAGCAGGTGGTAGGCAATACGCTTAACCAGCGGCGCGTACTGTGTAATCAGATCCTGACTCGAGGTAAATTCCAGCTGGTTATACATGGAGCCTCATTATTAACAGCTAGCGTCCCTGCACCAGGCGTTCGACAAAGAATTCCAGGTGCCCGCGCGGCGTTGTCATCACGGGCCAGCCATCAACCCGATTCGCGAGCTGACGGTAGGCAAGCGCAGCATTGCTACTGGAAAACGCTTGCAAAACAGCCGTTTGCCGCTTAACAGCCTTGCGCACCGCTTCATCATAAGGGATTGATCCAACGTATTGAAGCGTTACATCAAGGAATCGATCCGTCACCGTCAGCAGCTTGTTGTACATGTTGCGACCTTCGGCTTCGTTGCGCACCATGTTGGCCAGCACCCGAAAGCGGGTCACCCGGTGATCCCGGTTCAGCAGTTTGATCAGCGCATAGGCATCGGTGATGGATGTCGGCTCATCGCACACCACCATCAGCACCTCCTGGGCGGCACGCAGAAAGCTGACCACCGATTCGGAAATGCCGGCGGCGGTATCGATCACCAGCACATCGATTTCATCGGCAATATCGGTAAAGGCATGAATCAGCTCCGCGTGCTCATGCACACCCAGCGCCGTCATGGACTGAGTACCGGAGGACGCCGGCACGATGCGCACGTTCTCGCCGGCCTGCAGCATGACATCGGACAGGGCGCAGTCACCGGCCAGCACATCGGATATGTTGTATTTGGGCCTCAGGCCGAGCAGTACGTCGACGTTGGCCAGCCCCAGATCCGCATCCAGCAGCACCACGCGGCGGCCCATCTGCCCCAGCGCCAGCGACAGATTTACCGAAACGTTGGTCTTGCCGACACCGCCCTTGCCGCCGGTGACAGCCACTACTTTTACTGGATGCATAGTCTGCTTCTTCCCTGGATCATCCTGCCCGACCGATAAAGGTCAGGTCCGGACCTTCGCCCGACTGCTGTTCACGTTCCTGCGCTTTCTGCGCCGTCACTACCGCCCGGCTCACCAGGTCATGACGTCGCGCCACGCCGATATCGTCGGGAATTTTCTGGCCATCGGTCACATAGGCGATGGGCAGCTGCTTCTCGATCGAGAGCGTCAGCGCCTCGCCCAGGCTGCCGGACTCGTCAAGCTTGCTCAGCACACAGCCGCTCAGACCCAACCCCTGATAGGTAGTGTAGGCGCTCTCGATCACCCGCTTCTGACTCGAGCACGACAGCACCAGCAGCTTTTTCAGGCGCAGCGACACCCCCTGCAACAGCTCGATCTGGGCCGCCGTATGGGGTTCATCCGCACTCATGCCAGCGGTATCGATCAGCACCAGCCGCTTGCCCTTGAGCGAATGCAGCACTTC
>JBFGZM010000056.1:0-13641 GCA_041586815.1 Marinobacterium sp.
CGCACACTTTGTGCATCGAATTGAATGGCCTGAGACTGAAAAAAGCATGATCATCCAACCGAAAATCCGCGGCTTCATCTGTACTACCACCCATCCCACGGGATGTGCCCAGAACGTGCGCGAGCAGATCGAATACACCCGGCGGCACGGCACTGTGGAAAATGGTCCCAAGCGTGTGCTGGTCATAGGCGCGTCCAGCGGTTACGGCCTGTCATCCCGTATCGCCGCCGCCTTTGGTTCTGGCGCTGCCACCATCGGTGTGTTCTTTGAAAAGCCCGCGACCGAGCGCAAGACTGGCACCGCAGGCTGGTACAACTCCGCCGCCTTCGAGCAGCAGGCACATGAAGCCGGGCTCTATGCCAAGAGCCTGAACGGCGATGCTTTCTCCCATGAAGCCAAGCAAAAGGTGATTGACCTGATCCAGCAGGATCTGGGGCAGATCGACCTGGTGGTTTACTCGCTGGCCTCACCGGTGCGCAAAATGCCGGATACCGGTGAAGTGGTGCGCTCGGTGCTCAAGCCCATCGGTGAGCCCTACCGCTCAACGGCTATCGATACCAACCGCGACTGCATCATCGAGGCTGAAGTCGAGCCTGCGACCGAGGAAGAAGTGGCCAATACCGTCACCGTCATGGGCGGCGAAGACTGGGAACTCTGGCTGCATGCGCTGAATGATGCCGGCGTTCTGGCCGATGGCTGCAAGTCCGTGGCGTACAGCTATATTGGTACCGACATTACCTGGCCGATCTACTGGGACGGTGCCCTGGGCAAGGCCAAACAGGATCTGGACCGTGCCGCCACGGCGCTCAACGCTTTGCTGGCAACCAAAGGCGGTCAGGCTAATGTTGCGGTGCTCAAGTCTGTCGTGACCCAGGCGAGCTCTGCAATTCCCGTGATGCCGCTGTACCTGTCGATGGTGTTCCGCATCATGAAGGAGCATGGTGTCCACGAGGGTTGCATGGAGCAGGTGGCGCGTCTGTTTACCACTGGCCTGTGCGGCACCAGTGCCAAGATGGACGAAGGCAATCGCTTCCGTCTGGATGACTGGGAGTTGCGCGATGATATTCAGAGCGAGTGTCGTGCTCTTTGGCCTCAGGTCACTACGGATAACCTGTTCGAGCTGACGGACTATGCTGCCTACAAGGCGGAGTTCCTGAAGTTGTTTGGTTTCGGTGTAGCCTCGGTGGATTACGCGGCTGATGTGGACCCGCAGGTTCCTTTCGACGTTATCGACATCTGATAGCAAGTGGCGTCAGGCCTGCTCGCCAGGCCTGTGCGTCTGAGGAACAGGGTAACAATGCAGCAGGGATGCTGCAGATCCGGTCGCAGCAGCGAGCGCCCGTATTCCATTTGGTCTGCCGGATAGCTGGCAGGCCCAATCTAAAAGGATTTGGCAAGATGAAACGGATTTTCGAGACCGCACTGTTCGCACCTGCAGTTCTGCTGGCCGCTGGCGTAATGCTGGCCGGCTGCAGTGAGTTGCAGCATCGCGACGTCGCATCCGGACCCGCAACAGGGCAGGTTGCTTCCACCGCCATACCCAGCCTGGCCGGCACCCGCTGGCAGGTTACACAGGTGGCTGATAAGCCGGTACCGGCCGCCATCAGTCCCACTGTGCAGTTTGATGATAAGGGTCATGTGTTCGGTTCAACCGGCTGCAATCAGTTCAGCGGTGCCTATTGGCTGGAGAATGGCGGCCTGCGGGTCGAGCGCCTGGCGACGACCCGCAAGCTTTGCTTCCCGGCCATCATGTACCAGGAAGAGGCACTGCTGCGTGTACTGCGCGGTGCCGAGCGGGTGTATCTGCTTGAGGAGGACCTGATCCTGGAGTCGGCCCGGGAGCGGGGGCTGAGCCGCATGATTCCGTTGTCGTAGATGTCTGTATCCCAGATCGGGACTGGTTCAGGCATGAATGCCTGATACCGGTGCGTCGTGGGTGATGGCCTCCAGAACCCAGTCATGGAATGCCTTCATGCCGTAGCTCAACGCGCGCCCCTTGGGGTAGACAAGATAGAACGCATTGCCGCTGTCCAGTACCAGATCGAAAGGTTTGGCCAGCTGGCCGTAGCGTACCTCCCGCTCTACGAGTTTCTCATCGCCCAGAGCAATACCCACGCCTTCCATCGCGGCCGACATGGCCAGAGATGTGCTTGAAAATGTCATGACGCGGCCGATGTCCGTGCTGCTGACGCCTGCCTGGCGCAGAATGCGGGGCCACTCGTCGGGCCTGTCGGCGACCCGTATCAGGGTATGGCGCTTCAGGTCCTCGGGGGTGTTGAGCGGCTTGTCGCCGGTCAGCAAGGCAGGGCTGCATACCGGCACCAGGCGGGCATTGAGCAGGTGAGTGCTTTCAACGTCGCGCCAGCCACCACGGCCAAAGTTGACGGCCATGTCGGTGTCGGAATGGTCGAAGTCGATAGGGCCGTACGCAGAGCTCAGGCGCAGTTCGACATCGGGGTGTTCGGTTTGAAACTGGCCGATACGGGGCACGAGCCAGCGGGTGAGAAAAGCCGGAGCAACACTGATAGTCACGGCGACCGAGTTGGGTGAGGCCATCAGTCGGCGGGTGGCGCTGTCGATTTCATCCAGTGCCAGCTGCACCGAAGCCAGATAGCGCTCTCCGGCGCTGGTGAGGCTGACCCGGCGTTTTTCGCGCAGAAACAGGCGCACCTCCAGGAAGTCCTCCAGGGTTTTGACCTGGTGGCTGACCGCGGATGGCGTGACATAGAGTTCATCGGCGGCTTTGTTGAAGCTGCCGTGACGTGCGGCAGCTTCAAAGCTGCGCAGGGCATTGAGTGGTGGCAGACGACGGATGGTATCTCTCCCTGTCAGGCCGCGCAGTAGCGCGAGTATCGAGCCCCAGTATAACGTCACGCTGGCAAAGCGTTAATGCCTTTATCCTGTTGCGGTGCAAAGCTTGCGGGTGGCGGTTGCCAGTGGCGCAAAAGTCATCTAGTTTCTTGGCGAGGGGATGCTCTGTTGTGTCAGGCGGCGGGTGGTCGCCTGAGGTGGCCCGCAGGCTTCCGGCAATCCTCTACTGTACGGGGCAGGGTGAACCGTTCTATGCTGAGCGCGAGTCCAACCTCAAAGAATAATCCTAATGAGAGAGTCGCCCATGCCATATTCGCCTGAAATGATTGAAGAGCTGAACATGCTGAATCGTTTCAACCTGATGACAACGCTGGAGGGTATCAAGGTGCACCATGATGCCGAACCCAGAGTGATTTCCGCCACCAGCCGGTTGTTTGAGAAAGGCCTGATTACCCAGGTCGATGGTGGCTACCTGACGGACCTGGGGCGTGAAGCGGCTGAGCATGCTCAGTCGGTGCTGCAGATTCTGCAGTCGCCGTCCTGCAATTGAACCTGGTCTCGGCCGAGGTCGTTATGCTCGGCGGGCGCTGCGCGGAGGGTGAATATTTGCTATGAAGTTTTGTGCGCCTGCGGCACAATAAAAGCGCGGACCAGAAAAGCTGCCTAGAATGGGAGTCACCACTATGGAAACCAAGCTTAAAACCCATCCTAAATTCGTTGAAGCCATGCAGAAGCTGTCCGGGATGACAGAGGAGGAGCGCCTGTCTGAAGAGAACAAGGCTTTGTTTGATCAGGCTATCCGCTATGCGCCACTGGATATTCAACCTAAACTTGCAGCGATTCAAAGAAAGTACGAAGCGCTTCATTAACACCGTCTGTTCGCAACAGATCACGGGCCACCTCAGGGTGGCCCGTTGCGTTTGTGCGCGAGGAAACCTCGCGCACGGGGTTTGGTGACAATCACCATAACGTCTTTTGGTAGTGGGACCTGGGGATAATGCCGGCAGTCCTGGTGGGTGGAAGGAGCGTCGGATTGCCGTGCTGGCGTACGCTGCGCCTCAGGGGTGGTGGTCAGCCTGGGGATTGGTTGAAGGTGCTCTGGGTGTCTTTTGCAGGGGGAGGCTCGACCTGGGCGTCGCAATTGGGCATATTGAGCGCGTTTTGAAGTGCCAGTTGCCGTGCGCGTGACCGTGTCTGCCAGCTTTCGCTGAAGTGATTATCAGTTGGTGTCGGCTTCCTTTGCCTGTGGCGGGAAGTGCACTGGCTGTTCATCATGCTCGGGGATGGCAAGCCGGCCCGTTTGAGTGGGGCTGGTGAACTGCCAATTTCATGTCCTGCGAGGACAATGCAAACCTGAGGAGTAAATCACTCCATGCACTGGATACTGTTAAGCCTTATTGTGCTGGCATTCGTATTGATCGTGGCCGAAGATTTCGTCCATATCAACAAGGCCAAGTCGAGCCTGTTTCTGGGGACTCTGGTCTGGCTACTGGCATTTATCTTTCCTGAGCCCGGTGTTGATGCCGCGGCGATTCAGCAGCAATTGAACGAAAATCTGCTGGATATTGCGACCCTGTGGCTGTTTCTGATGGCCGCGATGACCTTTGTCGCCTATCTCAACCAGCAGGGGCTGATTACCCAGATGGTGTATCGCATTCTGCCGGCGCGTATCGGTCAGCGCCAGCTGATGCTGATGATGGCGCTGCTGGCGCTGGCGTTTTCGTCGCTGGCCGACAATATCACGGCATCACTGATCATGCTGTCACTGCTGGCATCGCTAAAGCTGAAAACCGAAACCGTGCTCAAGTTTGCTGCCCTGCTGGTGTTCGCGGTGAATTCCGGAGGAGTCGCGCTCATAACCGGTGACGTCACGACGCTGATGATCTTTCTTGCCGGCAAGGTCAGCATCAGTGATCTGTTTTTGCTGATCCCGGCGGCGGTGCTGGGTGTGCTGATATTGCTGTTGACCCTGCTGGCCGGCACGAGTGGTGAGCTGGATATTCCGCATTTTCGCCGCCCTATCGGTGGGCGGGACAAGGTCATTGCGCTGCTGTTCGTGATGACGATCGGCTCGACGCTCTTCATGAGCGTGTATTTCAGCGTGCCGCCGGTGCTGAGCTTCCTGTTCGGGCTCTCGGTAATGTTTCTGGCGTATCAGTTTCTGAATCGCAATACGCCATCGAGCCAGAGTGTGCTGGAGTACATTCGAGAGATCGAGTTTGACACCCTGCTGTTCTTTCTCGGCGTGTTGCTGCTGGTGGGCATGCTCAAGGAGCTCTCGGTGCTGGATCATTTGCCGGAGCTGTACCAGATGATGCCGGTATTTGCTGCCAACTATGTGGTTGGCCTGTTGTCGGCGCTGGTGGATAACGTGCCCCTGACGGCGGCCATTCTAAAATCCGGTATCGATATGGGGCGGGCAGACTGGATGGGGTTGACCTATGCCACCGGGGTGGGCGGTTCCCTGCTGATCATCGGTTCTGCGGCTGGCGTCATTGCGATGAGCAAGATCGAGGCGCTGAGTTTTGCCTCGTACCTGCGCTTCTTGCCGCGCCTGTTGCTGGCCTACACTGTGGGCTACGCCGCGGTTCTGGCGATTGCCAACACGCTGCTGTAGTGCAGTGGGGGCTGGTCGAGGTTTCGGGTATCTTCAGGAGCCTGGGTCGGCCGGATAAAAGTACGGGCAGAGGTCGGCACCTTGGTGCCGGCGTCTGCCCGAAACGCAGCAGAGAGAGAAGGGGGGAGTATCTCTGCTCCGGTTAAAGCTGGATCTGGATTGTAGTTTAGTCCTTAATCGGGTTTTCATGCAGCGGCGCTGTTGCCGTGTTCCGGGTGAGTTGCTAGGAAGTGTTGCAGCACCTTGCGCAAAACTTCGGCGTGCTGTGTGTTGCCGCTACGTTCAGCGCGTTTTATATCATCGAGAATGATGCTTTTGATTCGCTGATCGCCATGGTGTGAAGTCAAATACTGCCCTAGGGCCATTGCGATCATGGGATCCATGTGTTCATGTTCCGCAATCGCCTGGATTTCATCCTCTGTTAAGTCACACATTGCCAAGCATTCTTCATACGTCAACATATCAGTGTTGTCTCCATCGGTTTAACGCATTTATCGTTTGTTTTTTTTGCCTTCCGTGAGAGCACTCCTGAGTGTAGAAGAGGTCGAGGGTGTCAGCTATGTCTCTTTTCGGACTTATATTCACGCATCAAAACGGCTTTTTTATTGTGGCTCATGCTGCGGTTGCAAAGTAAAACAATCGGCTGTTTCGCTGTGCCGCGTATTGCCATGGCTGGTTCATTGTTGCGGCAGCAAAGGCGAAGAAGGTTGTCGGACCGTCGCGACAAGGCGAGCTTCATGCTTTGCGAAAGGGCAGCCAGTGGCGGAGTTCATCGATCTGGTCATGCATGGCGCCACGCTCCTGCTCCATTGCCTTGTCGATGGCCTCGGCAAAACCCTGGTGCCGGATCCAGTGTCCAGACCAGGTTTCAATCGGCTGGAAGCCGCGCTGTATCTTGTGCTCGCCCTGAGCGCCGGGGTCAAAGCGGCTGAGGCCCTGGTCGATACAGTATTCGATGCCCTGGTAGTAACAGGTTTCAAAGTGCAGGCTGTCGTAGTCGTCCCTGCAGCCCCAGTAGCGGCCATACAGGGTGGAGCTGCTTCTGAAGGAGAGCGCGGCCGCAACGGGTTGGCTGTCTTTCTCGGCAATAACCAGCATCAGCTGTTCGGGCATGCTTTGATGCAGTTGTCGGAAAAACTCAGGCGTCAGGTAGCCGGTGCGTCCGCGCTTCAGGTAGGTGTTCTGGTAAAAGGCGTAGAAAGTATCGAGTAGCTCGGGGCTGATGTCGCTGCCCTCGATGCGGCGCAGGCTGATCTCCTGCTCTGACACCTTCTGCCGTTCACGGCGGATGTTCTTGCGCTTGCGGGAGGCAAACTTTTCGAGGAAATGGTCAAAGCTGCGGAAATCTTCGTTGAACCAGTGGTATTGAGTGCCCAGGCGCAGGGTCAGCCTGGCGTCTTCCATGCTCTGGCGCAGGTCGGGCTCGACAAAGAGACCGTGCCAGGATGAGGCGTCAAAGCGTTGGGCCAGCTGCTTGATGGCATCCAGAAAGGCGGGCATCACGGTTGCTGTGGGTACCAGGCTGCCGATGCGCGGGCCGCTGGCGGGGGTGAATGGAATGGCGGTCAGCAGTTTGGGATAGTAGTCCAGCCCGTGACGCTGGTAGGCGTCGGCCCAGGCCCAGTCAAATACGTACTCGCCATAGGAGTGCGTTTTCAGATACAGCGGCATTGCCGCGATGGCAGCTCCCTGCTGTTCGGCGACGATATGCAGTGGCTGCCAGCCGGACTCTGGGCAGGCGCTGCCGCTCTGCTCCAGGGCGAGGAGAAAGTCGTAGCGCAGGAAGGGGTAGTCTGTGCCGCAAAGCTGATTCCAGGTGTTGCGGCCAATGGCGCTGATGTCGGTATGTATCTTGAGTTCGAACATTTTTACCTATACTTGCGTGGATGCCCCGGTGCAGAATATCGGATTTTGGCGTGGCGAACAGGAGCCCTCAGATGGACGAACTGGAACTCGAATTCGAACTCCACCCGCAGCTGGCACAGGACAGTATCCCATTGGGAGAATTTCCGCTGTGCCGATTGCTGCTGATCAACGATGCCAATTACCCCTGGTTTGTATTGGTGCCTCGCCGGGCAGGCGTCAGCGAAATCTACCATTTGTCGTCCGAGGATCAGGCGCAGTTGATGCGTGAATCCTGTTATCTGGCCGAAAATCTGGCCGATTCCTTCGCGGCACGCAAGATGAATGTGGCGTCGCTTGGCAATATGGTGCCACAGCTGCACCTGCATCACATCGTGCGGTTCGAAAAAGACCCCGCCTGGCCCGGGCCTGTGTGGGGCAAGCTGCCGGCGCGCAGTTATACCGACGAGCAGGTGTGTGATATCCGTACCAAGTTGCAGACTCTCATGTCCGGCGAGTTGAGTTTTGTGCCGCAGCAAGCCTGATCGGCCTGCGGGGCCTCCTGCGCAACCGCTTGTGATATTGTCCCGCCGTAGCGCAGGCCCTGGCGCGCTGCGGCGGCGTTTCAGTGGCTAAAATTAGCCCGTGCGGGTCTGTAAGCGCCTTTCAAATCAGGTATAATTCGCCGCTTTGTGACGCCTGTTGTAATGCAGGGGCGGCTGATCTGTGTCATCTGCGTGGCTTTTTGCCGCAGGGTGTTTACCGCGCAGTGCCGATTTTGGGGCTCGGCGGCAGCGCGTGCGTCGTGCTGTTTTATTGCCGGTCTCCCGGGCAAAGTCTGGACTGCCCCTGGCCCGCGCAGACTTGTTGCCGACCAGCCCGGCAAGCGGCCCTGGGCCGACTCAGGCAGAACACTACAAGGTTTCGGGGTACGTCCCCTTATGGTTAATCGACAGGAATTGGAAACTATGCGCAGCCATTATTGCGGCGAGCTGAGAGAAGCACATATTGGCGAAGATGTGACGCTGATGGGTTGGGTTCACCGCCGTCGCGACCACGGCGGGGTGATTTTCCTCGACGTACGTGACCGTGAAGGTATTTCCCAGGTCGTGTTCGATCCGGATCGTGAAGACAGCTTTGCGCTTGCCGACAGCGTGCGCAGCGAGTTTGTTATCGAGCTGCGCGGCACCGTGAGGGCGCGCCCGGACGGCACCATCAACAAGGATATGGCCACCGGCGGTATCGAGGTGCTGGGCAAGGAGCTGGTTATACTGAACAAGGCGGAAACGCCGCCGTTCCAGCTGGATGAGCACCAGCAGGTTGGCGAAGATGTGCGTCTGCGCCACCGTTATATCGACCTGCGTCGTCCTGAAATACAGAACAAGCTGCGCTTTCGTTCCAGGGTGACCAGTGCGCTGCGCACTTACCTGGATGGCAATGGTTTCCTGGATATCGAAACCCCGATTCTGACCCGGGCCACGCCGGAAGGTGCGCGCGATTACCTCGTGCCAAGCCGCACGCACGAAGGTTCGTTCTTCGCATTGCCGCAGTCGCCGCAGTTGTTCAAACAGCTGCTGATGGTGTCCGGATTCGACCGTTATTACCAGATCGCCAAGTGCTTCCGTGACGAAGACCTGCGTGCCGACCGCCAGCCTGAATTTACCCAGGTGGACATCGAAACCTCGTTCATGAACGAGGAAGAGATCATGGGCATGGCCGAGGAAATGATCCGCGGCGTCTTTCAGAATCTGATGAACGTGGATCTGGGTGAATTCCCCCGCATGCCCTACGCCGAAGCCATGCGTCGCTTTGGTTCGGACAAGCCGGATCTGCGCATTTCCATGGAGCTGGTCGATGTTGCCGATCTGATGGAAACCGTGGATTTCAAGGTTTTCGCCGGTCCCGCCAAGGATCCGAAGGGCCGCGTCGCAGCGCTGAAGGTGCCGGGTGGCGCTGTGCTGACCCGCAAGCAGATTGACGATTACACCAAGTTCGTCAGCATCTACGGCGCCCGCGGTCTGGCCTGGATCAAGGTCAATGCGCTGGAGGACGGTGTTGAAGGTCTGCAGTCGCCGATCGTCAAGTTCCTGGGCGAAGATGTTTCTCTGCAGATCATGCAGCGTCTGGGCGCCCAGAATGGCGATATCGTCTTCTTCGGAGCCGACAGTGCCAGGATCGTCAGCGAAGCCATCGGTGCGCTGCGTATCAAGGTGGCGGAAGACCTCAATCTTATCGAGCGCGAGTGGGCGCCGTTGTGGGTGGTGGATTTCCCGATGTTCGAGGAAACCGGCAACGGTGGTCTGACCGCATTGCATCACCCGTTCACGGCGCCGAGCTGCAGTGTCGACGAGCTCAAGGCAAACCCGGAAACCGCATTGTCCCGTGCCTATGACATGGTGCTTAACGGTACCGAACTTGGTGGTGGTTCTATCCGTATCCATGATCAGGACATGCAGAAAGTCGTGTTCAAGGTGCTGGGTATTGAGGACGAGGAAGCTCAGGAAAAATTCGGCTTCCTGCTCAACGCCCTGAAATATGGTGCGCCGCCTCACGGTGGTCTGGCCTTTGGTCTGGACCGTCTGGTGATGCTGATGACCGGCTCCGACTCGATTCGTGAGGTCATCGCCTTCCCGAAAACCCAGAGCGCATCCTGCATGCTGACCGATGCACCGGGCGAAGTCAGTGTGGCCCAGCTGCACGAGCTGAATATTCGTCTTCGCAAAACCCCCTGATAAAAAGTAGTGACGGGGCCGCTGCGGCGGCCCCGTAGATAGAGGTATACCGATGGCAGGTCATTCGAAATTCGCCAATATCAAGCACCGCAAAGCGGCTCAGGACGCGAAGCGTGGCAAGATTTTCACCAAGCTGATTCGTGAACTGACCGTAGCGTCAAAGGAAGGCGGCCCCAACCCCGATGATAACCCTCGCCTGCGGGCGGCGGTCGACAAGGCGCTGGGTGCGAACATGAAGCGCGACACCATCGAAAAGGCGGTAGCGCGCGGTGCCGGCGGCATGGATGGTGAAAACTACGACGAGCTCACCTACGAAGGCTACGGCATTAGCGGTGTGGCGATTCTGGTCGAGTGCATGACGGATAACGTCAACCGTACCGTGTCTCAGGTGCGTGCGGCCTTCAACAAGTTTGGCGGCAACCTGGGTACCAATGGTTCGGTATCTTACCTGTTCGAGAAAAAGGGTCAGATCACCTTTGGTGAAGGCGCCGATGAAGACGCCATCATGGAAGCCGCGCTGGAAGTGGGCGCTGAAGATGTGGTGGGTAACGACGACGGCTCTGTGGATGTATTCACGGCGCCGGCGGATTTCATGACCGTCAAGCAGGGGCTGGCTGACGCCGGTTTCGAGTCCGACTTTGCCGAAGTGGCGATGATTCCGGCAACAACGGTGGAGCTGGATGTCGAGACGGCCCGCAAGGTCATGAAGCTGATTGATGCGCTGGATGACCTGGACGACTCGCAGAACGTCTTCCACAATGCCGACATCCCTGATGAGGCCATGGAAGACGAATAGGTCATTTCGTTTCGCGGGCAACCCGCGAAGACACAGGGCCGGGGTTCGGATTGCTGATTTTGCCAGGGGTGCATGCACCGGCAAGGTGGCCAATTCCGGGCTCCGGCCTTTTATTTTGCTCCCGAGTGCTGCCTGAGCCGGTATCATGACCCGGGTTCACTTAGGGATATACGGATCTGTATGCTGATTCTTGGAATAGACCCCGGCTCGCGAATTACCGGTTATGGTGTGATCAGTCATGTGGATGGCCGCAACGAGTACGTTGCCAGTGGCTGTATCCGGATCAAGGGTGACGAGCTGCCGGAGCGGCTGCAGCAGGTTTACGCCGGTGTGAGCGAGATTGTCGAGACCTATAGTCCGCAGGAAATGGCAATCGAGCAGGTCTTCATGGCCCGCAACGCGGACTCTGCGCTGAAGCTCGGCCAGGCTCGGGGTGTGGCTATCGTGGCCTGCAGTAACCGCGATCTGCCGGTGTACGAATACGCTG
Organism: Marinobacterium sp.; assembly: GCA_041586815.1. Taxonomy (GTDB): domain Bacteria; phylum Pseudomonadota; class Gammaproteobacteria; order Pseudomonadales; family Balneatricaceae; genus Marinobacterium_A. The sequence continues at coordinate 11,286 of JBFGZM010000056.1, forward strand.
CACGCAAGGTCAAACAGGCTGTTGTCGGCAACGGCGGTGCCGACAAGTTGCAGGTGCAGCATATGGTGACTTATCTGCTCAAGCTCCCGGGCCTGCCCCAGGCTGATGCTGCTGATGCCCTGGCCATTGCGATCTGTCATGCCCATACCCGCAGCGCCATGGTGCGCACCATGGGCGTTTGTGCCAATCGCAACGGACGCTGGCGTCAATGACGTATCTTGAATTTGTGTATGTTGCGGATCTCGCCGGCGTTGCGGTGTTCGCCACCACCGGGGCCCTGGCGGCCCAGGGCAAGCGGCTGGATATTCTGGGCGTGGTGGTGCTGGGCATCGTCACGGCCCTTGGTGGCGGCACGCTGCGGGATATTACGCTCAATGCGCATCCGGTGCTCTGGATCAGCGATACCCTCTATCTGTGGGTAGCGATACTGAGTGCGGTACTGGCCTTTGTGCTGTCGCGCTATATCCAGTATCCAAGACGCATGCTGCTGTTCCTGGATGCGCTGGGCCTGTCACTGTTCGCCATTCTGGGCGCGCAGAAAGCGCTGGCGTTGGGCATGCCGGATGTTGTGGTGGTCATGATGGGGGTGATTACCGGCGTAGCCGGCGGCATGATTCGCGATATCCTCACAGGTCAGGTGCCGCTGATTCTGCAGCGTGACGGTGAAATGTATGCCAGCAGCGCGCTGATGGGCGCGCTGGTCTACGTGGTGTTCAGCCATGTCATGGCCGAGCCCACGCGCTGGCTGGAGCTGAGCGCCATGACCATTGTATTTGTGTTCCGCATGGCTTCCATTGTGGCGGGCCTGAGGCTGCCGGAGTTCATTGTCGCCGGTCACAAGCTGGAATCACCCGAAGAAGCCCGTAATCTGGAGAGAAAAGAGCCGTGATAGGACGTCTTAGAGGCGAATTGCTGGAAAAGCACCCGCCGCAGTTGCTGGTCGATGTGGGGGGGGTCGGCTACGAGCTCGAAGCCTCGATGAATACTTTTTATCGCCTGCCCGAGCGTGGCAAGCAGGTGGTGCTCTATACCCACTTTGTCGTGCGCGAGGATGCGCAGCTGCTGTACGGCTTTGCGGACCGGGGCGAGCGCAGCCTGTTTCGTGCTCTCATCAAGGTCAATGGTGTTGGGCCCAAGCTGGCATTGACGATACTGTCAGGTATTGATGCCGACAGTTTTGTGCGTGCCGTGCATCAGGGCGATACGGCATCGCTGGTGCGCCTGCCGGGCATTGGCAAGAAAACGGCCGAGCGTTTGATCGTTGAGATGAAGGACAAGCTCAAGGAGTTGCAGGTGTCGGGGCCTGCGGAGTTCCAGTTATCGAGCCCGGGAGATGAAGTCGCTCCTGCCGGGCCGGATGCCGCCAGCGAAGCGGAAAGTGCGCTGGTTGCGCTGGGATACAAGCCCGCCGAGGCAACGAAGGCGGTGAGCCAGGCTGCCAGGCAGCTGGAAGCCAATGCGCCCTGCGAAGCCCTGATTCGCCAGGCGCTCAAGTCAATGGTCGGAGGCTAGTGCATGGTTGACGCAGGTGTGATGTGGTCGGCTGGGGGTGTGCGGGCATGATCGAGGCAGACCGTTTTATTACGCCCCAGTCCAGTCCGTCCGAGGATGTGCTGGACCGGGCAGTACGACCCAGGACGCTGGCGGACTACGAGGGGCAGCCCCGGGTGCGTGAGCAGATGGAAATTTTTATCGAGGCGGCGCGAAAGCGAGGCGAGGCGCTGGATCATACCCTGATTTTTGGCCCTCCCGGGCTTGGCAAGACCACGCTGGCCAATATCATCGCCAACGAAATGAAGGGCGCCATCAAGACCACCTCCGGACCTGTGCTGGAAAAAGCCGGGGATGTGGCGGCCATGCTAACCAGCCTTGAGCCCGGCGATATTCTCTTTATCGACGAAATTCACCGCCTTAGTCCCAATGTCGAGGAAATTCTGTACCCGGCCATGGAAGACTACCAGTTGGATATCATGATCGGGGAAGGGCCGGCGGCCCGCTCGATCAAGATCGAATTGCCGCCCTTTACGCTGGTGGGTGCCACCACCCGCGCAGGCCTGCTGACCTCGCCGCTGCGGGACCGATTCGGCATCGTGCAGCGGCTCGAGTTCTATGGCGTGGATGACCTGGCGCATATCGTCGAGCGTTCGGCTCGCCTGTCGGGCAGCAGCATTGCTGCTGACGGAGCGCTGGAGGTGGCACGCAGGGCTCGGGGGACGCCGCGTATCGCCAACCGGCTGCTGCGCCGGGCACGGGACTACGCTGAGGTTAAGGGTAATGGCGAGATCGACAAGCGTACGGCGGATCTGGCGCTGAACATGCTGAGCGTTGACGAGCGCGGTTTCGATCATATGGACAG
>JBFGZM010000057.1:0-13594 GCA_041586815.1 Marinobacterium sp.
GCTGCGCGACATCTGTGATGAGCAGGAATGGCTGCTGATGCTGGACGAAGTCCAGACCGGCAATGGCCGCACCGGCCAGTACTTTGCGTTTCAGCACAACGGCATCCTGCCGGACGTGGTGACGACAGCCAAGGGCCTGGCTAATGGTGTGCCAATTGGTGCTTGTCTGGCATCCGGCAAAGCTGCCACTATTCTGACTCCGGGCACCCATGGTTCCACCTATGGCGGCAATCCACTGGCCTGCGCCGCGGCACTGGCCGTGGTTAACACCATCCAGGACGAAAACCTGTGTCAGCGCGCCGAACAGCTGGGCACTCGTATTTGCGATGGTTTTCGCGCCCAGCTGGGGGATTCGGACTATATTCGGGAAATCCGCAACAAGGGCCTGATGATCGGCATCGAGCTGACAGAAGCCGGTACCGAGCTGGCCGTGCTGGCCAAGGTCAAGGGCATTTTGCTTAATGTGACCGGCGGCGGCCGCGTCGTACGACTGCTGCCCCCCCTGATTATGAGCGATAGCGAAGCAGACCTGCTGGTTAACACGCTGTCAAAACTGATCCAGATCTATGCGGCTGACGAGCGGGAAATCTAACTCGGTCACCGCTCTCAGAGGACCTGCACAAGCAGATACCACCTATGAGCACGAGACATTTTTTAACACTCAAAGACCTGTCCTCCGATGAGCTGAAAAAGCTTATCGTAAGGGCCGGCGAACTGAAGCAGATGCGCAATGACGGCGTCGTTTACGAACCGCTGCAGAACCATGTCATGGCCATGATTTTCGAAAAGGCCTCGACACGCACCCGCGTATCCTTCGAAGCAGGCATGGCCCAGCTGGGCGGTCACGCCATGTTCCTGTCATCGCGCGATACACAGCTTGGGCGCGGCGAACCGGTCGAAGACAGTGCCCGGGTAATTTCGAGCATGGTGGATGTGGTCATGATCCGCACCTTCAGTCACGAAACCGTTGAAACCTTTGCCCAGTACTCCCGGGTGCCGGTCATCAACGCCCTGACGGATGACTACCACCCCTGTCAGCTGCTGGCCGACATGCAGGCATACCATGAGCACCGGGGCTCCATCCAGGGCAAGACAGCGGTCTGGATCGGCGATGGCAACAACATGTGCAACTCCTATATCAACGCCGCGGCCCTGCTCGACTTCCGCCTGCACATCTGCTGCCCGGAAGGCTTTGAGCCCATGCAGTCGCTGCTGGAAGAGCACGGTGATCGCGTCCAGCTGTTCCGGGACCCGCAGGAAGCCGTGCGCGGCAGCGACCTGATCGCGACCGACGTCTGGGCCTCCATGGGCCAGGAAGACGAACAGCGCATGCGCGAACGCAAGTTTGTCGGTTTCCAGGTCAGCCCCGCGCTGATGGACCTGGCCAACCCGGACGCTGTTTTCCTGCATTGCCTGCCGGCCCACCGGGGCGAGGAAATCAGCGAAGACATGCTGGACGACCCCCGCTCCATCGTCTTCGACGAAGCGGAGAACCGCCTCCATGCCCAGAAGGCACTGCTGGAATTCCTGCTGGTCAAATAGCACTCACTGCACCTGCGGGCAGCGCTCGAATTGCCCGCAGGTGCACAATATCGCACCCAATGGCCCCCGAATCGGCTCAAGTTCGCGACCGCGAGCCAACGAGCTGTCACGTTTACCGCTATAATTTCGTTTATTTCATTCAGGATGGGTACCAGGCATGGTGGAACTAAGGCATCTGAAGACTTTGGCAGCCCTGCGCGATGCCGGCAGCCTGGTCGAGGCCGCTGAGCGGGTCCACCTGACTCAGTCCGCCCTTTCCCACCAGATCAAGGACCTGGAAGAGCGCCTGAGCTGCTCGCTGTTTATCCGCAAAACCAAGCCTATCTGCTTCACCTCATCGGGTCAGCGCCTGCTGGCACTGGCCGATGATGTTCTGCCCATGATTCGCAACGCCGAGCGTGACATTGCACGCCTGGCCGGTGGTGAAGCCGGCCGGTTGAATATCTGCATCGAATGTCACAGCTGCTTTGAGTGGCTGATGCCGACCATCGACCATTTTCGCCAGCACTGGCCGGAAGTCGAGATGGACCTCTCCAGCGGTTTCAGCTTTCAGCCCCTGCCCGCGCTGGCGCGGGGTGATCTGGACCTGGTGATTACATCCGACCCCGAAACGCGCAATGGCATCACCTATATTCCGCTGTTCAGCTATGAGTCCGTACTGGCGATCGCCAAGCAGCACCGCCTGGTGGCACGCCGTTACATACACGCCGAAGACCTGTCCCGGGAAACCCTGATTACCTATCCGGTGGATCACGGCAAGCTGGACATCTTCAATCACTTTCTGGATCCGGCCGGCATCGATCCCGCCGAAATCCGCACCGCCGAACTGACTGTCATGATCCTGCAGCTGGTCGCCAGCGGCCGGGGCGTATCGGCACTGCCCAACTGGGCGATCCACGAGTATCTCGAGCGGGATTATATTGCCGCCCGACCGCTGGGCGACAAAGGCGTCTGGTGTACGCTCTATGCCGCCATCCGCGAAGACCAGAAATCCTCCGAATTCATGGTGGACTTTCTCAATACCGCCAAGGAAGTCTCGTTTCGCAACCTCAGCGGCATCAAAACCGCCTGAGGCTGCGAGCGCAAGCTCTACTCTGCCTGCGTCGACTCCCACTCCTCGACCGCTTCCCGGGCCGCACGAAAGGCTTCCTGCGCCGCCGGCGCACCGCAATAGACAAGGGATTGCAGCAGCACCTCCTGAACTTCCGCAACCGTGCAGCCATTGCGCAGCGCGCCTCTCACGTGCCCTTTCAATTCGGCGGGTGCCTTTAAGGCCGCCAGCATGGCGATGGTCACCAGGCTGCGCGTCTGGCGCGGCAAGCCCTCGCGCTGCCAGGTGGACCCCCAGGCATGCTCGTTCAGCCAGTCCTGCAGGGGCTGAGTAAAATCACTGGCACCACCGAGCGCACGACTCACAAAGGCTTCACCCATCACTTCGGTGCGCACACGCAGGCCATTTTCCCAATCTTCCTTCGACACAGCGCCCTCCAGGTTCGGTTGCGATCACAAGCGCCCGACGATAGCCCCCCTGCTGTGCGAACTCAAGCCTCGCTGTCACAGCTCCATTGCGGCACAGCGTTGCAACGACGCCCAGAGCGGCTCATGCCTCCACAGCAGCCTTGTTTCTTGTGGATGATGCCGTAAACTGTTGCCTTCCTCTAAATCGACCTCAGAAAGAACTCATTATCATGCAAGACTGGAGCCCCAGCAGCTGGCGCGAAAAGCCCATCGTGCAGCAGCCAACCTACAACGACCCCCGTGCTGTTGCCGCCGTGGAAGACGAACTGAGCGCACTGCCGCCGCTGGTGTTTGCCGGTGAAATCCGCTCACTTCACGCTCAGCTGGCCAATGTCGCCGAAGGTCGTGCCTTTTTGCTGCAGGGTGGCGACTGCGCCGAGAGCTTCTCCGAGTTCAATGCCAACAAGATTCGCGACACTTTCCAGCTGCTGCTGCAGATGGCAGTAGTACTGACCTTTGCCGGCAGTTGCCCGGTGGTCAAGATTGGTCGCATGGCGGGCCAGTTTGCCAAACCCCGCTCCGCCGACATGGAAACCCGTGGCGGTATCGAGCTTCCGAGCTACCGCGGCGATATCATCAACGATGTCGAGTTCACCGCCGCTGCCCGCATTCCGGATCCGCAGCGCCTGCTGCGTGCCTACCACCAGTCTTCCTCCACCCTGAACCTGCTGCGCGCCTTCGCCCAGGGCGGTTTTGCCGACCTGCACCAGGTACACCGCTGGAACCTGGGGTTCGTCGAGAAGAGCCCGCTGGGTGAAAAATACCAGCACCTGGCCGATCAGATTGACCAGACCCTGGCCTTCATGGAAGCCTGTGGCGTGCATGCCCAGAATACCCCGCAGATCAAGGAAACCTCGCTCTATACCTCCCACGAGGCCTTGCTGCTGGGCTACGAACAGGCCCTGACCCGGCGCGACAGCCAGACCAACGACTGGTATGACTGCTCTGCGCACATGCTGTGGATCGGCGATCGCACCCGCCAGCCGGATCATGCCCATGTCGAGTTCCTGCGTGGCGTGAAGAATCCGATCGGCATCAAGGTGGGTCCCAGCACCAACACCGATGACCTGCTGCGCCTGCTGGATATTCTGAACCCGCAGAACCGCCCGGGGCGCATCACCCTGATCGCCCGCATGGGCGCCGACAAGATCACCGAAAAGCTGCCGCCACTGGTCCGTGCCGTACAGATAGCCGGCCGCTCCGTGGTCTGGAGCTCGGACCCGATGCACGGCAATACCACCACGGCATCCAGCGGTTACAAGACCCGCAGCGTCGAAGCGATTCTTCGCGAAATAAAGGGCTTCTTCGAAGTCCACAATGCAGAAGGCACCCACGCCGGTGGCGTACACTTCGAGATGACCGGACAGAACGTCACCGAATGTGTCGGTGGCGCCTTCCAGATCACTGAAGAAGGACTCGCGGACCGCTACCAGACGCAGTGCGACCCGCGCCTCAATGGCGAGCAGGCACTGGAGCTGGCGTTCCTGATTGCCGATACCCTGAAGCACGCACGGAGCTCAAACCGGTGACTCGGTACCAGCAACTGGATCAATTGCTGCGACAGATCGAACAGGAGCTGCAGTCTCTGCAGCTCTGGCAGCAGACGGCCCCCAGCCCTCAGGCCCTGAGCAGCACAGAGCCGTTCTGCGTCGACAGCCTGAACTTTTGCGAATGGCTGCAGTGGATCATGATTCCGCGTTTCGACGACATGATCCGCCAGCAGCACCCGCTGCCGGGTAACAGCGACATGGCAGCCATGGCTGATGAGGCCTTCAAGGGCATGAGCGCAGACACCACCGCTTTGCTTGGCCTGATTCATCAGGTCGACAGCACCCTGCGCCTGGTGCACTGAAGCCTACGACCGTCTCGCTGCAAATTCCGACCCACTGTGATGTCAGGTTCATTACGGGCCCGACATCACAGACCTCCATTGTCCAGCTACGGAACTGACCACCATGGAACAGGGCTTTTTCCATCAGTTTCTGACTATCATTGCCGCCGCTGTCGTCGTCATCAGCCTGTTTCGCCGCCTGGGCTTGCCACCTATTCTGGGCTACGTCTGCGTTGGTACGCTGCTGGGCCCCTACGCCCTGGGGCTGGTCAGCAACGATGACAGCATCGCGCTTCTGAGCGAACTGGGCGTGGTTTTCCTGCTGTTCATGCTGGGGCTGGAGTTTTCCCTGCCCCGCATGATTGCGATGCGCCGTAACGTATTTGGACTGGGCTCCATCCAGGTCCTGGGCACGACTGCACTGATCATGGGCCTGGCAGCGCTCGCCGGCCTGCCGCTCGCCGCCAGCCTGGTTGTCGCCGGTGCCCTGGCGCTCTCCTCCACTGCCATCGTCACCCGCGAGCTGATCCGGCGCAGTGAGATCAATGCCCCCCATGGACGCCTGTCAGTGGCCATACTGATCTTTCAGGACCTGGCCGCCGTGTTTTTCCTGATTCTGGTGCCAACCCTGGGAAGCGACAACGCCTCGTTTAACCTCAAGGCCCTGATTCCTACCCTGCTGCAGGGCGCCGCCATACTGGTGGCTCTGCTCATGTTCGGCCGTACTGTGCTGCCACGGCTGCTCAACGAAGTTGCCAAATCCCGCTCGGACGAGCTCTTCGTACTGACAACCCTGGTTGCCGCCCTGACCGCCGCCTGGCTCACCCACGCCGCAGGACTCTCCATGGCCCTTGGTGGCTTCCTGGCGGGCATGATGCTGGGTGAAAGCCGCTACCGGCATCAGCTCGAAGCCGACATCCGCCCCTTTCGGGATGTGCTGCTGGGGCTGTTTTTCGTCTCGGTGGGCATGCAGCTGAATCTGGGGGCACTGGCACAGAACGGTCACTGGGTGCTGCTACTGACACTGAGCCTGCTGCTGCTCAAGGCCAGCCTGATTGCCCTGGCCGCCTGGCTGCTGCATCGGGACCTGCCCAACGCACTGCGCGCCGGCATCTGCCTGGCCCAGGGCGGCGAGTTCGGTTTCGCCCTGCTGACCCTGGCCTCCAGCCATCAGCTGATCGACAGCGAACTGCACGCCCTCGTCGTGGCCATTATCATACTCAGCATGCTGGCCACACCGCTGCTGATCCGCTTCAGCGCAGGCTTGAGCCAGCGCATCCACAGCCCCCGCTCGGCGGCCAGCGAGCCCGCCCTGAACGCACCGCTGCCGGAAGAACTTGAGGAACTGTCCGACCATGTAATTCTGTGCGGCTATGGCCGGGTCGGCCAGGTGATCACCCGTTTCCTGCAGCCACTGCAGATCCCCTATATCACCATCGACAGCGATCCCCGGCGCGTACAGCAGGCCGCAGCCGCCGGCGAGCGCATCTACTACGGGGATGCCAGGCGCACAGACCTTTTGAAAACCCTGGGCTCCAGCCGGGCACGCCTGCTGATTCTGACATTTCCCAACGACAGTGATGCACTGAGTGCGCTCCACGGCCTCAAGCACCACTTTCCGGACCTGCCGGTACTGGTGCGCACCCAGGATGACAGTCGCCTGCAGGAGCTGCAGGACGCAGGCGCTACTGAAGTCATTCCTGAAGCCCTGGAGGGCAGCCTTATGCTGGTCTCCCACGTATTGACACTGCTGGATATTCCCCGCGATGCGATTGCTTCGCGCATCAACCAGGTACGTCAGGAGCGCTACCGCCTGCTGCATGGCTACTACCAGGGCGCGCAGTCCGGCAAGCGCGACCACGCCCGGGCTGAAGTCCTGCATCCGGTGGTGCTGCCACCGGGCTGCTACGGTGCCGGGCACAGCCTGCGCGAGCTGCACATCGAGGCCGAGGTGGAATCTGTGCGCCGGGGTGACGAGCTCCTGAGCGCCGTCGACATGGACACTCAGCTGGCGGATAACGACATCGTGATCCTTCGTGGCAGTGTCAGCGCGGTCGAGCAGGCCGAAGCCATTTTGCTGGCGGGCTGAGCGCCCGGCTGTCCTCCCCCACGCCGGGCTGGTAAAATCCGCCCCCTGACGCACCGGACCCGAGGACAGCACTGTGGACCCTATTCAATCGTTACTGGACCTGATTCACCAGACTGGCGCGCGCTGTCGCCTGTTTGACATGGGCCGGCGAGTCAGCAAGCTGTCCAGCGAGACCTTTGGCCGTATCGAGCAGGGGCAGATCGCCTACCCCAAGCCTTACCTGCACCATGCCTGGGTCGGCCTGCTGCTGTGGCATCCCAGGGAAGCGGACCGCAATGCCGTCTGGTTTCTCAAGCTGCCACTGGACGAACAGGGCTTCCTGATTCAGGCGGTACGCGACGACCTCCTGCAACGCCTGCTGAAAAATATCAGCGGTCTGCTGGATGGCGGGCCGGACGCCCTCAAGGACAATCCCTTCTCCTTCAAGCCCGACGCGGAAAAAATGGCCATTTTCCACGCCCATGCCAATCAGGCGCTGGGCCTGCCGGCCTCCCTGCACTACGAATACGCCCAGCAATATTTCGCCGGACAGATTGGCTTTGAACACTGGCCCAATCTGGGCCTGCAGGGTATCGCGGATCTGGTAGTCAGGCTCGACCAGGGCTCAAACGAAGCCCTGCTCATTGGCGCCTTGCCCCGCTTGCCGGACGAGCCCATGAAAGCACTGTGTTGCGCGCTGGAACATGTGGAGCCCGGCCACCGCCTGCTGCAGGCACTGCAGCCCAGACTGGAGGAATACCTGGCATTGAGTGGCGATGACCAAGGCATGCTGGCGGCGCTGGTGCGTGCAGTCTCCAATAGCCGCAGCGACAGCCTTCGGCAGGCCTGCCTGACGCAGGTGCTGTCGAGCGAGCGCTCACAGGAAACGGAAGTACTGGTTGCACTGGCAACACGCTGCTGCGACAGCCTGAAGGATCCGGCGCTGCTGCAAGTGTTTCTGGAGCGCCTGGCGGCGGGGGAACCGGGGCAGAGCGGTTTTTCACGCATCCTGGCTGACCTGATGTTCATGCCGGCCCTGCGACGCCCCATCATGGAAGCGTTTCGAAACCCGGAGCGCAGCGACAGGCTCTCCGCCGCCATCGGCGCCATGTTTGGCAGCGGCTTTTCCCGCCACTGAGGCTGCAGGCCAAGACATCGGCGCCGTGCCAGGCAGCGACGTCTCCCGCCATCAGGGCTGCGCGCTATTGATAATCCTGCGGCAGCTCGAGCTTGAGCCCCAGCTGTTGCACCTTCTTCGCGGATTCGGCCCTGTATAGCTCCCGCACCCGCGATCCCCTGGGCTTGGTGAGGTAATACAGCAGGGTCGCCGCCACTTCCGGCGCCAGCGCCTGCTCTTCCCCCCAACGCTGAATGAAGGCCACCAGCGTGTTGCTGCGGCCATCCGGCAATGCCATGGCCACCGGTACGCTCAAATCTTCACCCTCGCGTACCCGGCGGGACATCACTTCGTAGTTGTAGCGAAAATCCGGCAGTACCTGGCGCTGTTCTTCGCTGCGCAAGCGGAACCAGCCGGTGGCACGACCCGCCTGATAAACGGCCGGGTGTGACCACTCATGGCGTGTCGGGCGCTCGGCATGCAGGCAGGCCTCCTCATAGGCCCGCAGCGCTCCAGGCAGCCCAAAGTCACCCTCCTGCTCATGCAGGATCTTGAGAAACTCCGAGATGGTCGGCATCCAGGCCAGCGTTTCCTTGCATTGATCAATGGCTGACACCAGCTCGCGCTCGCCATAGCCGCGCAGACTCAGCGCCCACTCGCGCTTGGCGATGCGGATCTCATCCTGGGTTTCGAAGCAGCTTTTGAACTTGTGGCCGTAAATGGCCATAAAGCGCGCAAACAGCATGTTTACCAGCGCCTTGGTTTCCAGCGGCAAAGCCTTGGCATCCTCCTGCGGCGCAGCGCGATTACCAGTCGGTGTCGCGGATGTCCATGATTGCTGCGGTAACCTGTTTGCGTTTTTCCCGAGTATCTCGGCGGGTGTTTTCATTGTTAAAACCTGTCTTTCGCTCTTTATCGGCGCCGGCATCCCGGCCTTCGCGGGTCTGCTTGCGCACCCATTCCCGCTTTACCCAGGCGAGAAACTTCTGATCCCAGTTGGTCTCCTTGCGATCCTTGTCGAGCCAGTAGAGCACAAACTCATCGAGCAGGCCTTCGGCATACTCCTCGCTGATATTGTGCCGTGGCAACAGGGCAAAGAAGGTTTCCGAGGGGCGCCAGCCAAGCTGCATCGGCTTGAGCTGCTGGTTGCGCTCTTCGTGCTGTTCGAAAAGCACCTGCAACTCATCCTTGTGGCGCCGCCAGCCGCTGGCCCCGCCAAAGGTCGGGGCAGGTCCACGGGCCTGGATCGTTTGCGGCTGCGCTCGTAAGGCCTGACGCGTCAGGGGTCTGGGCGGCGCGTCACGCACATCCAGCCGGCTGAGAGGCTCAGTGGGAGAGGCAGGCGCCACAGCCTGACGTACTGGCTCGCCCTGCGGGGCCGCCACAGCAGGCGCGGGCATGGACACATGATCGCTTGAGCTCGCCTGGCTCGCATCAGCGGCCACACCCGCAGGCTTCTCTGTCGCAACAGGCGCAACAGCAATGTCACCCGTCGGCGCATCACTCACAGCAGCGCTCTGGACAACAGGTGCTTCAACCTCGGACTCGTCAGCCCCTGCCTGAGGCAGCAGACTGAGCCGTACCACCGCACTGTCGACCGATGCCCGAACACAGCCCTGTCGCACCAGGCTGTCGGTAACACTGCGCAGATAGCTCTCGTCCCAGAAGTCGGCAATTTTCAGCCACTGGGTGCGGCTGAGTACCAGCTCGGCGGACTCGGCACGCGCGCCACTGCGGGCGCGGTCGTGATAGATGGCCAGCAGCAACGCCTCGTCACTGCCGATACGACGGGCCAAAGAGGGGTAAAACAGAATCGGTTGTTCCGGGAAGCGATAACCCATGGGACTCCAGTGTAATCATTGTGGGCAGCCATGAAGCCTGCCCGAAAAGCCTTCGCCCCGTAACGAACATAATGCAGATCCCGGCTCAGCCATCCTGGGCGAATACTTCCACAGCACGCAGCACATCGCGCCGGCTGATCTGTCCAACCAGCTTGCCACGCTGCACGACGGGCAAACGGCGCATGCCGTTACGGATAAAGGTCTCGGCGACCTTGATGATATCGGCATCATACTCGATGGTACAGAGATCCTGCGACATGTATTGCGCAACCTTGCCGCCAAATTCCTCTTCATGGTAGGTCAGCGTAAGGATCGCGCGCAGGCAATCAACCTCTGACAGCATGCCCACCAGCACGCCCTCTTCATTCACCACCGGAGCGCCGCTGATTTTCCTCTGCAATAACTGATGGATTGCCTGAAACAGATCGGTATCCGGTGAAAAAACCACCAGGTCCCGGGCCATATAATCCGATGCCTTGACGGATCTGAGCATAAAGGTACCTCCTGTCCGAAGCGCCATGAACGCACCCGGCAGCATGCCGAAAACGCCCGCTTGCCTGAATAGTAGCTCAGCCTGCTGCAGTCGGCCGACCGCAGCGCCAGATAAGCCTGGCCGGCAGGCGGCCCCCAGCCGGATGCGGCCTGCCAGCCCTTGCCGACAAGCAGCATTGCGAATGCCAACCCGAAATCAACCAGCCCGTCAGCTGTGTCCGGCAATGGTAAGTGCTCATACCCTCTGGCGGTGGAACTGCTAAATTGGATGCACGCCCCTAAAACCGAAACCCTGCACAGTGGAGCGCCAGCGCATGATCCTCGCACCTGAAAGAATGGCTCCGCTTGAGCCCCTGCGACTTGGCATCGACACCCGCCAGGAGTTGATTATCTACCTGCACGCGGACTGCCCGGTATGTCGCTCCGAGGGCTTTTCCGCTCTGTCACGGGTCCTGGTATCGAGCAACGGCCAGCACATTATCGCGACCCTGAATATTGTCACCGGCGACCTTGTGTCCAGCGGTCAGATCGGCCTGTCGGAACCGGCCTGGAAACGGCTCGCGCTGAAGCCGGACGCGCACATCAGGGTGTCCCATCCGGCTCCGGTACAATCACTGTCCTACGTTCGCGCCAAGGTGTTTGGCCACGCTCTGGATCAACAGCAGCTACAAAGCATCATTCAAGATATCGTCGACGGGCGCTATGCCGATGTCCATGTTGCAGCGTTTATCACCGCCTGTGGTGCCGACAACCTCAGCCTGCGGGAAATCACGGCGTTGACCCGCGCCATGATCCAGGCCGGTGACACCATTGACTGGGAACTGCCCATGGTGATCGACAAGCACTGTGTCGGCGGCCTGCCCGGCAACCGCACCAGCCCTATCGTGGTGTCCATTCTCACGGCCTGCGGCCTCACCGTACCAAAAACCTCGTCACGGGCAATCACCTCTCCGGCCGGTACGGCCGATACCATGGAAGTGCTGACGAATGTTTGCCTGAACAGAGAACAGATGAAGGATATCGTTACCCGCGTCGGCGGCTGCCTGGCCTGGGGGGGCTCTGTACGCCTGAGCCCCGCCGATGACCTGCTGATACAGGTGGAACGGGCACTGGATATCGATAGCGAGGGGCAGCTGGTCGCCTCGGTACTGTCCAAAAAGATCGCAGCTGGCGCCACCCATGTACTGATCGATATTCCGGTGGGGCCCAGCGCCAAGGTACGCAGCCAGGACTCAGCCGACAAACTGGCCGACACCTTTCGCCAGGTGGCGGCCGAGCTGGGCCTCAGTATCCGCCTGCTCTGCACCGATGGCAGCCAGCCAATTGGCTGCGGCATCGGCCCTGCACTTGAGGCCCTCGATGTGCTGGCGGTACTGCAGAACAAGCCCGAGGCGCCCCTGGATCTCAAGAATCGAGCCTGCCTGGTCGCAGGCGCCATGCTGGAAATGGCCGATATCACAGCCCCAGGACTGGGCGAGGCCATGGCGCACGAGAAGCTGGAATCCGGTGAAGCCTGGGGCAAGTTCCAGGCCATCTGCATGGCGCAGGGCGGCCTGAAGCGCCCGCCTGTCGCGCCTTATCGTTACAACCTGACCGCCCGCAACGCCGGTATTGTCAGTGCCATCGACAATCGCCTGCTGTCCAAGATAGCCAAACTGGCCGGCGCGCCCGTCGACCCCGCCGCCGGCGTGCATATTCCGGTCAAGCTCGGCGACCGGGTCGAACCCAACGAAATACTGCTGAGCATCCATGCCGAAAGCTCGGGCGAACTGAATTACGCCGTCGGCTATCTGGAGCAACACATCAATGTTGTCCAGCTGCAACCCCTGTCGGAGCAAACGGCATGAAACCCGGACGGGTACTTCATCCTGGGCCCAAATGTTACCCCGTGGCTGTCGGGCCCGGCGCAACAGCCAGTCAACGTAACCCGGCTGCGGCCCCTGTCGGAGCAAACGGCATGAAACACTGTCGAATCGACCTGACGTCGAACCCCGCCCGGGTTGTTGCAGCGGGAGCGGCGCAGCAGCCCGCCAACGTAACCCAGCAGCACCCCCTGTCGGAGCCAATCCCATGAAACCACTGCTTTTCAACCTGACATCGGACCCGGCCACCTGCGCACGGCTGGCGCAACTTCTGCCGGCACAGAGCGGCGAGCTGGAGCTGCACCGGTTTCCGGACGGCGAGTCCTATCTTCGGTTCCACACCGAGTGCCAGAACCGGGACTGCCTGCTGTTCTGCAACCTCTATCATCCGGACGAGAAGCTGGCACCGCTGCTGTTTGCTGCGGCAACCCTGCGTGAGCTGGGCGCCCGCCGCTTGCTTCTGATCACCCCCTACCTGGGCTACATGCGCCAGGATATCCGCTTCAAGCCGGGGGAATGTGTCAGCTCTCGAGTGTTTGCCCGCCTGTTGTCCGACCATTTCGATGGTCTGATTACGGTCGACCCACACCTGCACCGCTACGCCTCGCTCGACGAAATCTACAGCCTCAGGAGCATCCTGGTACCGGCCGCGCCACTGATCGCACAGTGGATCAGCCAGCAAATCCGCCAGCCGTTACTCATCGGTCCCGATGCAGAAAGCGAGCAGTGGGTCAGTGACGTTGCCCAGCTGGCCGGGGCGCCCTGGCAGATTCTGCACAAGGAGCGACACGGCGACTATGCGGTTGAGGTATCTCTGCCAGACGTTGAACGCTGGCGCACACACAGCCCGGTGCTGGTCGACGACATCATTTCCAGCGGACGCACCATGCTTGAGACCCTGCATCACCTGCAGGACGCGGGCCTGCCACGCGCCACCTGCATTGCCGTACACGGCATTTTTGCCGGCGATGCCTACCGCCAGCTGCAGGCCTGTGCCGACGTCATCTCTACCGACTGCATCCCCCACCCGAGTAATGCCATCGACATCGCCGGGGCCCTGGCAGAGGCGTGCCGTCACTGGCTGCTCGCCTGATGCAGCCCGAGTACATCATCAACAACGCATCACAGCTGGTGCTGTTCCGCCAGTTCATCACGGCGCCAGACTCTGCCCACCTGCTGGCACGCCTTGGCCGGGAGATCGACTGGCGAGAGGACCGCATCCGGCTGTTCGGTCGCGAGCACGCAATTCCGCGCCTGCAGCAGTTTCAGGGCGAGGCAGGGCTGTCGTACCGCTACTCGGGTCTGCGACTGCAAGCCCAGCCC
>JBFGZM010000058.1:0-13229 GCA_041586815.1 Marinobacterium sp.
CGCTCCTTCTTCGCCTCGCTGTTCTTCGCCGGCCATAGTGTCTGTATCGCCGTGGTCGCCAGGGGTTGCAGCAACTCGTTCAGGTGTGTGCAGCCCTTGACGCCCCCCACCTGATCACGGGTCTGGCGCAACCAGCCAGGGCCAATGCGGGTGCCTTCGATCCGCTTGAACACGCCGGCGATACCGGCACACATGCGCGCCGGTGCCGCATCAATGGCACACTCCACCTCATGGATCAGAAAATCCTGATCAATGGTCAGACGCATGCTGATATCATGAAAGGTTTCGCCAGCGGCCACATAGCCACCACGTTCTTCATTGTCGACATCCAGGGCCTTGATATCCGTCATTCGGCCCTCGATATCCCAGAGACCGTCGTCACGCAGGAACCCCACACAATTAACGACTCGATGATGATGCTGGGTACGACGCGCGGGTTTGGGTAACGGCATATACGCTTGCTCCGGTCTTTGATTCAGGCCACTTCGGCGCCCTGGGTCGCATCTTTGAGCTTGCGCCGCAGAACCTTGCCGATGTTCGATTTGGGCAGATCATGGGTAAAGATGATCTCTTGCGGTATTTTGTAGGCGGTCAGGCGCTCCTTGCACCAGGCCCGGATGTCCGTGTCGGTGAGGGCATCGTTGCTACTCACCACAAAAAGGCGCACCGCTTCGCCGGTATGCTCATTGGCGATGCCCACCGCGGCGCACTCGATTACATCGGGATGGGATGTCACCACATCTTCTATTTCGTTAGGATAAACATTAAAGCCCGACACGATAATCAGGTCCTTGGCGCGATCGACAATGCGCAGGTAGCCATCGGACTCCTGCACTGCCACATCGCCGGTGCGAAAATAACCGTCATCGGTAAACACCGCCGCGGTGTCTGCTTCGCGCTGCCAGTACCCCACCATGACCTGAGGTCCGCGCACACAGAGTTCACCTGCCTCTCCCGGTGCCACATCGGTGCCTTCGGGCGTAATAATCCGCACTTTGGTCTCAGGCAAGGGGCAACCGATGGTACCCACCCGCACACCGTAGGGCGGGTTGATCGCCACCGCCGGCGAGGTTTCGGTCAGGCCGTAGCCCTCCATGATGTCGCAGCCGGTGACCGCTTTCCACTGATCCGCCGCGTCATGGGTCAATGCCATGCCGCCGGAGATGGTGATCTTGAGCGGGCTGAAGTCCAGCTGACGGAAATCTTCCCGGTTGCAGAGTGCAACAAAGAGCGTGTTCAGGCCGACAAAGCAGCTGATCTGCCAGCGCCTGAGTTCACTGACAAAGGCATCCATGTCCCGCGGATTGGGGATCAGCACCGTATGACCACCGGTTTCCATCACAATCAGCGAGATGGTAAAGGCGTAGATATGGTACAGCGGCAGGGGTGCTACCGTGGTTTCACTCCAGTGGCCCTCGACCTGGCTGATCAGCTTGCAGCCCTGCAGCATGTTGGAAACCAGGTTGCCATGTGTGAGCACCGCCCCCTTGGCCTGCCCCGTAGTGCCACCGGTGTATTGCAGCACCGCCGGGTCGGCGGTGGCACATTCCACGGCGGCGGGCTTGAGACCCAGCCCTGCATCCAGCGCATCGCGCAGGCACACGGCGCCTGGCAATGAAAAAGGCGGTTCCAGCTTTTTAATGTACTTGATTGCGGCATTGAGCAGCGTTCGCTTCACGAAACCATGCAGGTCTCCAATCTGGGTGACGAACACCTGACTGATGTCGGTATTGCCGATAATTTTTTCAGCCTTGTGCGCCATGCTTTTGTGTATGACCAGAGCCCTGGCGCCGGAATCCCGGAACTGGTATTCCATCTCCCGCGAGGTGTACAGCGGGTTGGTATTGACCACCACCAGCCCGGCTCGCAGGGCACCAAAGAGCACCACCGGGTACTGAATCAGGTTGGGCAGCTGCACGGCAATCCGATCGCCGGGCTTGAGGTCGGTATTGCGCTGCAGATAAACCGCAAAGGCGTCCGCCAGATGGTCGAGCTCGGCATAGCTCAGCGTGCGGCCAAAACTGGTAAAGGCCGGACGATCCGGATAATCGCGACAGCAGCGCGCCACCACATCCAGCACGGTGCGGTGATGCAGTGGGTTCAGCTGTTGCGGAATTTCATGCCCTCGTGCCTGAGCCATGCCGTTATTCCTTGAATGTTATTGTTATCGTTCATTGCCCTGTGCTGAGTGTAAGCCATCTGCCGACAGAGCAGACAACCTGCGCGGCAAAGCCTGCACATCAGCCGGGCGGAAACAGACTGGCAAGCCGGGTCGCGATCATGATGTCGCCATCGGCGCGCACCCGCCCCTCCATAAAGGCGCTCATGCCATCCAGTTCGCCGCTCATGATCTCTCCAAGGGTCTGACTGTCCATCGAGAGCGTTACGGTGGGCGCGTCGCTTTCACCTTCGCTGATGCTGCAGCGCCCATCGGCAACGGTCACGAACCAGGGGCCGGCATCGTCTATCTGGTACTGGAACACCGCCTCCAGGCCCGCCGCCGCCGTGGCATCAAACTGCTGCTCCATCCTGGAAAAAAGTGCATTTGCGTCGGTCATCTGTTCTGTCTCCGGGTCAGGGTTCGGTCTTTGGTCACGTTTGGCACGTAACTGGAGAAGGCAGGACAACAGTGCGTGCCCGGACCTCTATTTTAGTCGCCAGGTCAGAAAGCGAAGTGTTCGGCATCCAGTGACATCAGATTACCGGCCCCCGACAACATGGTGACACTCAGGCTGCGGGTACGCGGCAACAAGCGTTCGAAGTAGAAGCGGGCGCACTGCAACTTGGCTTCGTAAAAGGCGCTATCGGACGTGCCCTTTGCCAGTTCGGCCTGCGCCACCTGTGCCATGCGTGCCCAGAAGTAGCCCAGCACGACATAGCCCGAGTACATCAGGTAATCCACTGCCGCGGCCCCTGCCTCTTCGCGATCCTGCATGGCCTTCATGCCGATCTTCATGCTGAGCTCGCCCCATTCCCTGTTCAGCTCCACCAGTGGCGTCACGAAAGGCTGCATGGCGGCATCGCCCTCCTGCGCCTGGCAGAACTTGTGCAGTATCCGGGTAAAGCCCTTGAGCGCTTCGCCCTGGGTCATCAGTACCTTGCGTCCGAGCAGGTCCAGCGCCTGAATCTGGGTCGTGCCCTCGTAGAGCATGGAAATGCGACTGTCACGCACGTTCTGCTCCATGCCCCACTCGGCGATATAACCATGGCCGCCAAACACCTGCATGGCATGGTTGGCCGACTCGTAACCAGTCTCGGTCAAAAAAGCCTTGGCTATGGGTGTCAGAAACGCCAGCAGGGCATCGGCCTCGGCCCGGTCTGCCTCGGAGGCCCCCTGCTTGACCCGATCCACCAGCTGGGCGCAGTAATAGATCAGTGCGCGACCGCCTTCGGCAAAGGCCTTCTGCGTCAGCAGCATGTTGCGAACCGCCGGGTGAACGATGATCGGATCGGCGGCCCCCTGTGGATTCTTGCTGCCCGACAGGGCCCGCATCTGCAGACGCTCGCGGGCATAGCTCAGCGAATTCTGGAAGCCCCACTCGGCATGGGCCAGCCCCTGCAGTGCCGTACCCAGGCGTGCCGTATTCATGAAGGTGAACATGCAATTGAGGCCCCTGTTGGCAGGACCGATCAGGTAACCGGTGGCGCCATCGAAGTTCATCACACAGGTAGCGTTGCCGTGAATGCCCATCTTGTGCTCCAGCGAGCCGCACGCAAGCGCGTTACGCTCGCAGGCAGCACCCTGGGCATCCGGCAGGAACTTGGGCACGATAAACAGCGAAATCCCCCTGGTGCCTGCCGGTGCATCCGGCAAACGCGCCAGCACGATGTGCACGATGTTTTCGGCCAGGTCGTGCTCGCCAGCGGAAATAAAGATCTTGGTTCCGCTGATGCGGTAACTGCCATCGGCATTGGGTTCGGCGCGGGTACGCAACAGTCCCAGATCCGTACCGCAGTGGGATTCGGTCAGGCACATGGTGCCGGTCCATTCTCCACTTACCAGCTTGCTCAGGTACTGCTGTTTCTGCTCGTCGGTGCCATGAGCTTCCAGCGTATTCATGGCGCCGTGGCTGAGACCGGGATACATGCTCCAGGCCCAGTTGGCCGTACCCGTCATTTCGTTGATCACGATACCGATGGATTCCGGCAGCCCCTGACCACCCCATCGCGGATCATGGGCCAGTGAGGGCCAGCCGCCCTCGATATACTGGCTGTAGGCCTGCCTGAAACCTTCCGGTGTGCTGACTTCGCCATTTTCCAGCCGGCAACCTTCGCGGTCACCGACAGCATTCAGGGGGGCGAGTACACGCTCCGAAAACCTGGCGCCTTCCCCGATTATGGCCTCGATCATGTCCGGCGTTGCATCTTCAGCACCGCTCAGTGCCTGATAGTGCGCATCCGCATCCAGCAGCTCGTTCAGTACAAAGTGCATCTCGCGTCGCGGGGCTTTGTAATCTGGCATGATTCTGTCCTCGGCTGGCTCATCACCGGCGACCGGCGACCGGGCTCTCCCGTTATTATGTAGTCCACAGGATCACCGAAATCGACCCTGCGACCAATAACAAAGGGCACCACATATCCTGACAATATCGATCACTTGCACGATAAGGGCGGTCTACAATTGATTTTGTGCTGCAGACAAAGTAAACGTAGGCGGCGAGCGATAACAAGAAAGACTGGCACACACCAGACGCGCAATAATCGAAGGGGAATCTCTGCAATGAAACAGTTTTCTAAAACCCTGCTCAGTATGGGTACTGCTCTGGCCATTCTCGGCTCAGCCGCCGCGGTTCAGGCTGAGACACTCAAGATCGCCCTGGCAGGCCCGGCCACAGGCCCGGTTGCCCAGTACGGCGACATGCAGAAAATCGGCGTCATGGCGGCGATTGAAGACATCAACAAGGCCGGCGGCGTCAACGGCATGCAGCTCGAAGGCGTAATCTACGATGATGCCTGCGACCCGAAACAGGCTGTGGCCGTGGCCAACAAGATCGTCAATGACGGCATCACCCACGTTGTCGGTCACCTCTGCTCCAGTTCCACCGAGCCTGCGGCCGATGTCTATGAGGAAGAAGGCGTACTGATGATTACCGCGGCCTCCACTTCCCCGACCATCACCGAAAAGGGTCACCAGCTGATCTTCCGTACCATCGGCCTGGACAGCCTGCAGGGCAGCATGGCGGCAGATTACATCGCCAACACTGTCAAGCCCAAGACTCTCGCCATCATCCACGACAAGCAGCAGTACGGCGAAGGCCTGGCACAAACGGTCAAGGACGGCCTGGAAGCCAAGGGCATTACCCCGGTGATGTTTGAAGGCGTGACGCCGGGCGACAAGGACTTCTCGGCGCTGATCGCCAAGCTGAAGAAGGAAAGCGTCGATTTCGTTTACTACGGCGGTTATCACCCGGAACTGGGGCTGATTCTGCGCCAATCTTCAGAGAAAAACTTCAGCGCCCAGTTCATGGGGCCTGAAGGCATCGTCAACGCGGATCTGGCCAAGATCGCCGGCGAGGCGACCGAAGGCGTACTGGCAACAGCACCGAAAAGCTTCGACCAGAACCCGGAAAACAAATCCCGTGTAGAAGCCATTCAGGCCAAGGGCGAGGATGCATCCGGCCCCTTCGTCTTTACCGCCTACGCGGCCGTTCAGGTCATGGGCGATACCATCAAGGCGCTGGGCGACAGCGATCCTGAAAAGATGGCCGAGTACATTCGCAGCAACAGCTTCGACACCTCCATCGGCACGGTTGCCTATGACGAAAAAGGTGACCTGACCGAGTCCACCTTCCTCGTGTACAGCCTGCACAAGGATGGTTCGAAGACACCAGCGGCCCAGTAAAAATTACAATAATCAGGCAGCCCGGGCTTTGCGCCCGCCGCTGCCCCCGCGACCCAGCCCCGCGATCCGGGGCCGGGTGCCGGTTGATTGACTGACCGGCACCCGGGGCCGCGTTTGACCTGGTTTTTCCTATGTCTGAAGCATCACTCTATTTTCTGCAACAGCTCATTAACGGGCTGACGATCGGGTCCACCTATGCCCTGATCGCCATCGGCTACACAATGGTCTATGGCATCATCGGCATGATCAATTTCGCCCACGGCGAGATTTACATGATCGGCTCCTATATTTCCTTCATCGTCATTGCCGGCCTGCTCGGCATGGGGATGGTCGCGCTCCCGGTTATTTTGTTCATTGCTCTCGTGATCGCGGTTTTTATCGCCAGCACCTACGGTTGGGCGGTCGAACGCGTGGCCTATCGCCCGCTGCGCGGCTCAAACCGGCTCATCCCGCTGATTTCTGCCATCGGCATGTCGATATTCCTGCAGAACTATGTGGTTCTGGCCCAGGGTTCGCGCGATGTTGCCCTGGCGCCGCAGATCAGTGGCAGCTGGACTTTCGGTGATCCGCAACTGTTCGAGGTCTCGCTGTCCTACATGCAGCTGCTGATCTGGGCGGTTACCCTGGTCTGCATGTCGGCCCTGACACTGTTCATATCCCGCTCGCGCATGGGCCGGGCCTGCCGTGCCTGCTCGGAAGACCAGGGCATGACCAACCTGCTGGGCATCGATACCAACCGCACCATCGCCCTGACCTTTATCATAGGTGCGGCGCTGGCCGCGGTGGCCGGCCTGCTGCTGGGCCTGTATTACGGGGTGGTGAATCCCTTTATCGGCTTTATCGCCGGTCTCAAGGCGTTCACGGCAGCGGTACTCGGTGGCATAGGATCCATCCCCGGCGCCATGCTCGGCGGCCTGATCCTGGGGGTCACCGAAGCCCTGACCTCGGCTTATTTCCCCTCTGAATACAAGGATGTGGTGTCGTTCGGCCTGCTGATACTGATTCTGCTGTTCCGCCCCAGCGGTCTGCTGGGCAAACCGGAAGTGGAGAAAGTATGATGCGCCGGAACTTCTATACCGCTTTTTTCGCCGCCGGCATCACGCTGGTCCTCACCTGCCTGATGGTGGGCGTCAAACTCACCTCGGAAGGTACCGAGCTGCGGGTGGTGGGTGCCACCGCAACGCAGTGGACCTGGATATTCTCAGGCATCGCCATTGTCTTCCTGTCACAGCTGTTTCGTGACCAGATCAGCGCCGCCACCGCCGGCATTCCACGCCCGAGCCTGGACAAGATCCTGCCGGCCGAGTCGGTCCGTTCACGCCTCAAGCCATGGCTGATCGCCGCGGCCATTGTCGGCCTGATCATCTGGCCTTTCATGGTCTCTCGCGGCGCCGTGGATCTCGCCACCCTGACGCTGATCTACATCATGCTGGGCCTGGGGCTGAACATCGTGGTGGGCCTCGCCGGTCTGCTGGATCTGGGCTACGTGGCCTTTTATGCCATCGGTGCCTACACCTATGCGCTGCTGTCGAACTACTTCGGGCTGTCATTCTGGATCTGCCTGCCGATCGCCGCCATTATGGCAGCCATCTTCGGCTTCCTGCTCGGTTTTCCGGTACTGCGCCTGCGCGGCGACTACCTGGCGATCGTGACCCTGGGATTCGGCGAAATCATCCGCATCCTGCTGAACAACTGGACCTCCATCACCGGCGGCCCCAACGGCATATCCGGCATCGAAAAACCGACGCTGTTCGGGCTGGAGTTCAACCGTCGAGCCAGTGAAGGCGGGACGACCTTCCATGACTTCATGGGCATCGACTATTCCAGCAGCTACAAGGTGATCTTCCTCTACCTGATCGCCGTGGTGCTGGTATTGGCGGTGCTTTACGTGATCAACCGGTTGATGCGCATGCCGGTCGGCCGCGCCTGGGAAGCGTTGCGCGAAGATGAAATCGCCTGCCGTTCCCTGGGTCTGAACCGTACCGTAATCAAGCTTTCTGCCTTTACCATCGGCGCCTCCACCGCCGGATTTGCCGGCTGTTTCTTTGCCGCGCGCCAGGGCTTTATCAGCCCCGAATCCTTCATCTTCATCGAGTCGGCGATCATTCTTGCGATCGTGGTGCTCGGCGGCATGGGCTCACAGCTCGGCGTCATACTGGCGGCGATCGTGATGACCATCCTGCCCGAGCTTGCCCGCGAGTTTCAGGAATACCGCATGCTGCTGTTCGGACTGCTGATGGTGCTCATGATGCGCTGGCGCCCACAGGGTCTGCTACCGAGCAAACGTCCGCATATGGAGTTGAAGTAATGAGTCAGTTACTGCTGGACGTTAATGCCCTGACCATGCGCTTTGGCGGCCTGGTCGCGGTCAATGGCGTCAATCTGCAAATAAAGAACCGCCAGATCGTCTCGGTGATCGGCCCTAACGGTGCTGGCAAGACCACCGTGTTCAACTGCCTGTCGGGGTTTTATATCCCGTCCGACGGCAGCGTGCTGTTCAAGGGCGAGCAGATCGCCGGGCTGAAAGACTTCCGCATTTCCCGCAAGGGACTGGTGCGCACCTTTCAGCATGTGCGGCTGTTCTCCAGCATGACGGTAATAGAGAACATGCTGGTGGCACAGCACCGCCACCTCAATACCAACCTGCTGTCCGGTCTGCTCAAGACGGCGTCGTACCGACGGCTCGAGCAGGAGTCCATGGACCGGGCCGTCTACTGGCTGGAACAGGTTAACCTGCTGTCTTTCGCCAACCGCGAAGCCGGCAACCTGTCCTACGGCCAGCAACGCCGGCTGGAAATTGCCCGCTGCATGGTGACACAGCCCGAACTGCTGCTGCTTGACGAACCGGCCGCCGGTCTCAACCCCAACGAGACCAAGCAGCTGGATGAACTGATCGTGCGCCTGCGCGACGAACACGAAATTTCGGTGCTGCTGATCGAGCATGACATGAGCCTGGTGATGGGAATCTCGGATCACATCTACGTTATCGCCCAGGGCACCCCCCTGGCCGATGGCACGCCGGATGAGATCAAGAACAATTCCGACGTCATCAAGGCGTACCTCGGAGAGGAATGACATGCTGCAAATCAACAATGTAAACACCCATTACGGGCCCATACAGGCGCTGCATGATGTTTCGGTCGAGGTCAAACAGGGCGAGATCGTCACCCTGATCGGTGCCAACGGCGCCGGCAAGACCACCCTGATGATGACCATCTGCGGTCACCCCCAGGCCACCAGCGGCGAGATCCTGTTCGACGGCAAGCCCATCACCGGGCAGCCCACCTCACAGATCATGCGCCAGGGTCTGGCCATCGTGCCGGAAGGGCGACGGGTTTTCGCCCGCCTCACGGTGCAGGAGAACCTGCACATGGGCGCCTACTTCCGTACCCGGGCCCAGTACGAGGAAACCCTGGAGGAAGTGCTGGTGCTGTTCCCGCGCCTGCGCGAGCGTTTTGCGCAGCGGGCCGGCACCATGTCCGGCGGCGAGCAGCAAATGCTGGCCATCGGCCGCGCCATGATGAGCAAACCCCGCATGATCCTGCTGGATGAGCCGTCTCTTGGGCTGGCGCCGATCATCATCCAGCAGATCTTCCAGATCATCGAAAAACTGCGGGACGATGGCGTCACCATCTTCCTGGTTGAACAGAATGCCAACCAGGCACTCAGAATCGCCGACCGCGGCTATGTGCTGGAAAACGGTCGGGTGGTCCTCAGCGGCAGCGGCGCCGACCTGCTTGACGACGAAAACGTGCGCAAGGCCTACCTCGGCGGCTAACCCGCTGATCCATTACCGGGCAGGCGTCATTCGGCTCGGAAATTCCGAAAACAAAGCGGGCGCTGCCATTGGCAGCGCCCGCTTTACAGGGTGCATCCGCCTCCCTGCATCAGCAGCAACCGAACATCAACTGATGCTCAAAGCCCCTCTTCGTGGCGGTACTGCCGTGCCTGGGCGGCCATGCGAATATGCGCATTGGCTTCCCCATAGCGGTCATAACTGCCGCAGCGCTGCACCACTTCGAAAAAGACCCCGTGGGCTTCCCGGGTGTAGAAATGGAAGAATTCGCCGTCGTCGTTGCGATCGTACAGGATATTCAGGCGACGCAGTCGGGCCAGCAGCTCAGGCTCCAGGGCAAAGCGCGCATCCAGATCCCGGTAATAATTTTCCGGTATCGGCAGCAGCATGTCGGCGCCCACAGCCTCGGCCGAGGCGAAAATATCCTCACAGCCAAAGGCGATCTGCTGCACACCGGAGCCCCTGGACCTGTGGATAAAGCGCTGGGCTGAGGCTTCCCGGGCGGCAGTCATGTTCAGCGGTATCCGCACCCGGCCATCCTTGCTCTTGGCCACGCGGCTGACCACCAGGCCATAGATATCCGGCAGGTCTGTGCTGGCCTCGATATCGAACCCGAACAGCGACTTGTAAAAGAAGGAGGCCGAAAGAAAATCGGTATTGGATACCGTCTGGCCGATATGGTCGATGCGCTGCAGCCCGGCGGACCTGTCCGCAGCATCCGCCAGCGGCACGAAGTCGATATCGAAGAAACGGAAACTGCCCGGACGCTCGACAAAGTACACCAGGCTGTCACCGATACCCCGGATGGCCGGAATATTCAGTTCCCCGGGGCCGGCCTGATTGGTGAAACGGCGGCTGCGATAGCGCGCGGTGCGCGCCAGCATGGCGGAGAGGTCGGTGGTGGCAAAGGCCAGCGCACAGATAGACACGCCGTGGGCCTGGTAGTGCTCATGGGCCTGGCTCAGGGGTTCGCGATTCAGCACCAGGTTGATATCCCCCTGGCGCATCAGGCTGACATTCTTGGAGCGGTGGCGGTGGGTCTCGTGAAAGCCGAGGCTCTGCAGCAGCTGCACCAGTTCCGCACCACTGCCGCCCTCCACGGCAAACTCGATAAACTCGACATCCGTAATCTCGGGCTGGGGACGCTGCTCCGGCGCCGGGCTCGTCTGCTCATCCAGCCAGATCAGTGAGCGCATGCCATCCACCGCCTTTTCCAGCGGCGAGGACGAGCGAAACTCGTCATTGAAGATCTCGTGGGACAGGTAATCATCAAAGCCCTTGTCCCTGAGACACTGCACGAACTCCACCACCGGCAGATCACCCTGACCCGGGAAGCAGCGGAAATGCCGGCTGTAGTGCAGCACTTCCATCTGCAGCCTTGGCGCATCAGCGACCTGCACCAGGGCAACCTTGTCCATGGGAATCTCGTCACGCAGCACATCCAGCGTATTGCCGCGGGCGAACATGTGGAAACTGTCGAGGATGATGCCAAGGCTGGGATGATCACCCCGTTTGACGATATCCCAGGCATCGTAGTAATCGGCTACATGGCGGCCCCAGGCCAGCGCCTCGTAGCCGATAATAAAGCCTTCCTGACGCGCCATTTCCGCCAGCTCGTGCAGATCAGCGGCAGCGCGGGCTCGGTCGTCCACGGCATGGGGGGACACGTTGCTGCAAATCAGCAGTCGTTTGGTGCCCAGCTCGTGCATGAGTTCGAACTTGCGCTGCGCCCGGTAGAAATTCTGCGTGCGCCAGGGTTCCGGCATGGCTTCGAAGTCACGAAACGGCTGCAGGGCAATGATATCGAGCCCCAGATCCTCAGCCATCAGGCGCAGATCCCGTGGCGTGCCATCAAACTGGGTCAGGTCGTTCTCGAAGATCTCCACGCCATCAAAGCCGGCTTTGGCCGCTGCGCGCAGCTTTTCCTGCAGTGAACCTGAGATCGTGACCGTCGCGAGTGCCGTTTTCATGTCATATTCCTAGATGCCTGAGCCAAAGCCCGCAGCGGTGAGACTGGCGTCAGTGGCTGAAATTGTTATAGATCCAACACTACCCGGGTATGACCGCACTGAAAAATGAATAACGCAGCCCTTCAAATATCAATATCGATATAAATATTGCTATATTTAGCCTGAATGCATTCACAATAAACCATGCGTTCAACTATTTATAAAACACCCTATACTTTTACTATACCTACTACACTGTAGACCCTTTATCGGAGTAACCCATGCTGGAAAACCGCATCAAGTACCGCCACCTGCAGTGTTTCCTGGAAGTCGCCCGCCAGGGCAGTGTCGGTGGCGCAGCCGATGTGCTGGCACTGACCCAGCCTGCGGTGTCGAAAAAGCTCAAGGAACTGGAGGAAATGCTGGGAGTGCGGCTTATGGAACGCAGCAAGAAAGGCGTTGAGCTGACCCAGTTTGGCGAAGTGTTTCTGAAATACGCCGGTGCCAGCGTCGCGGCGCTGCGTGAGGGCACTGACAGCATCAACCAGGCCCAGCAACGGGGCAAGCTGCGCCTGAGCATTGGCGTGCTGCCGACGGTAGCCACCAGCATAATGCCCAAGGCCATACAGCGCTTTCGCCAGGGTGGCATTGATGTCACCCTGAACCTGCAGACCGGCCCCAATGCCCTGCTGCTGAGCCAGCTGCGGGTCGGCGAGCTGGACCTGGTGGTCGGCCGCCTGGCGGAGCCCGAACTGATGGCCGGGCTGTCGTTCCAGCACCTCTACTCGGAAAAGATCGCCTTCGCCGTACGCCCGGGCCACCCGCTGCTGCAATGCACAACTTTGAATGTCCGGGATCTCAATACCTACCCGGTGCTTTATCCCCCCAAGGATTCCATCATTGCCCCGACCGTGGAACGTTACCTGCTGAGCCAGGGTATAGGCGCATTGCACGACCGTATCGAAACGGTATCAGACGGTTTCGGCAAGGAGTATATCCGCCAGACAGATGCCATCTGGATCATCTCCAGAGGTGTCGTGGCACGGGAAATCAGCGATGGTGTCTTCTCTGAGCTGCCGCTGAACACAAGGGAAACCCTGGGTCCGGTGGGTCTGACCACCCGCGCCGATACGACACCCTCCCCCGCCCTGCAATTGCTGATGAATGCAGTACGGGACGTAGCGCTGGCGATCAAGGCCAACGACCCTGACACACATATCAATAAGGATATATAAAAACCATAAAACGTCATTTTACATATCGGAAGAAGTCGAAGAAAGTAGAGACATACGCTGCAACCAAACCAGGGTTAATGACTATGCACAGCCTGTCGCTAAACGGAGAATTCATCCACTATCAGCTGGACGGTCCATCGCATTTACCGCTGCTGGTGTTCTCCAACTCTCTGGGCACCGACATGCGGGTCTGGGACCCGCTGCTGCCCGAGCTGAAAGACCAGTTCCGCTTCCTGCGCTACGACAAGCGCGGCCACGGCCTGTCGTCCTGCCCCGCCGCACCCTACCGTCTCGATGACCATGTCGACGATCTGATCGGTCTGCTGGATGCGCTGGAGCTCAGCCAGGTATCTCTCTGTGGCCTGTCTGTGGGTGGTCTTATCGCCCAAGGCGTCGCCGCCAGGCGC
>JBFGZM010000059.1:0-13173 GCA_041586815.1 Marinobacterium sp.
GGGACGTCGATATCAACAGCCGATTGGGCAGGACGAAGGATACACACAGGTCATGAATATCATCGCGGATCAGGGTTGGGTCGTCTTTCTGGTATCTCTGATTGTTACTATCTTTGTGTCATTTACTCCATATTGATCGGCGCGGGCGCATGCCCCCTGTGGGCCCTGCTGTTTTGAGCGTGAGGCTGGTCTGCCCATGGCAGCTGAAGAAGGTATTCCTGTTGGTTGCGCCAGTTCTCATGCCTTGGCACGACGTTTATCCGCCATCGCAAGCGCTGAGCTGAACGCCTTTTGGATACCGCCGCTACCGGCCCTGGGGTAGCGGTCGCAGGTTCGCTGTTTCCCGCCACTATTTTCGTTTTCCTCAATTCTTCAGGTTTTAAGCTCTTCATTTGCGCGTTCTATATCCGGGCCGGCCTATCTGGCGTCGGGCTCAGGCCACATTGAGGTTACGGCATGCTTTGCTGCAGCCACAAGCTTGACAGTCGCACATCTAATGAATTAATAATTACATAATTATATCTGTGTTGTGAGTAATAAAAACCAGCATCCGGACGTAGCCGCCTGGCTTCCTGCATAGCAATGCTGTGCACGAAAGAACAAAGCAGGGTGTGGCACCGGACGATCGAGGCCGTTGAATGAAACTAGTGACTTTTTTGAATCCTGTGGGCATCAAGCGTGTGGGGGCCCTCGTCGTCACTGCCCGTGGCGAGCAGGTGCTAGACCTCAATTATGCCTATGGCGCCTTTGCCCGTGATGCCAACGATGATCCGCGGCCCCAGCCGATGGCGGACGCCCTGGTACCCGCGGATATGCGCGAACTCTTTGCCGGCGATGATCGCAGCCTCGATGCGGCGCGCAGTGCCGAGGCCTTCGTGCTTGAATCGAATGACCCGCAACTGCGAGGTGTGGGTGGCGAAATGCTGCTGTTCCGGCGCGAAGACGTGCAGCTGCTGGCGCCAATTCAGCCGACAAAGCTGTGGCATACGGCGGGCAATTTTCTCGAGCATATCGATGAAATGGGGGAAGCTGGCTTTGCCTATGAAGCCGACAAACCCTGGATCGGCTTTTACCAGAACACCAGCGCCTGTATCGGCCCGGACGCGGCCATCGTCTATCCACAGCAGCTGACCCGGGAGGTCGACTACGAGCTGGAAGTCTGCGCGGTCATCAAGGGCGTGCGGCACAGCCAGCTGTCCGTGGAGGAGGCCCGGAATGCCATCGGCGGCTATCTGATTTTCAATGACGTGACGGCGCGGGATATTCAGGCGACGGAGTTTCCCAATCGCAGCTATGGCTATAGCAAGGCGCTGGATACCTTCTGCCCCATTGGCCCCTGTATCGTGACCGCAGATGAGGTGGGGGATGTGCAGAACCTGGCGATGAACCTCAGGGTTAACGGCGAGATTCGCCAGCAATCCTCCACCAATCGCATGTGTCGCAGCATGGCCGAGATCGTAAGCTACTACTCCGGCCAGGGTTTTGTCGGCGGCGATCTGATCAGCTCGGGCACACCCGCAGGCTGTGCCGTGTTCCATACAGATCCAGAGGCCTGGTATCTGAAACCCGGGGATGTCGTCGAGTGCGAGGTCGAGAAACTGGGGGTGCTGCGCAATACCGTTGTTGCAGGCTAGGGGTTGCCGGTGTGTGCGGGACTGCCCTCAGCCGGCACAGCAGGACAACCGGGACACATCTTTGCTGAACATCTGCGCGGCGAGCTTCAGCCCTTCCACCACTGTCAGGTAAGGGAACAGCTGGTCGGCGAGCGTCTCCACCGTCATGCGACCATGGATTGCCAGCGCTGCGCTCTGGATCAGTTCGCCGGCCTCGGGGGTGACGGCCTGTGCGCCAATCAGGCGCCCGTTGCTGGCATCGGTCACCAGCTTGATAAAACCGCGGGTATCGAAATTCACCAGGGCGCGGGGCAGGTTGTCCAGCGACAGGGTGCGGCTGTCGGTTTCAATTCCCGCATGCTGAGCCTGCGCCTCGCTGTAGCCAACGCTTGCAATCTGGGGATCAGTGAACACCACCGCCGGTACGCAGCTCAGATCCAGGTTGGCGTCA
Organism: Marinobacterium sp.; assembly: GCA_041586815.1. GTDB lineage: Bacteria > Pseudomonadota > Gammaproteobacteria > Pseudomonadales > Balneatricaceae > Marinobacterium_A. Next base: position 2,065 of record JBFGZM010000059.1, read on the forward strand.
CCGCCGGTCATATTGATGGCGGCACGGGTTCCGGCGGCTGCGGCAACATAGACAAATTCGGGCTGAGTGGTACAGTCCCCGGCGGCATAAATGTGGGATACGCCGGTGCGCATCTGCGGATCAACGACGATGGCGCCGTTGGGGGACAGGCCGATGCCGGCGCGCTCAAGTGCCAGGGCTGCCGTGTTGGGGGAACGCCCGGTGGCAATCAGCAGCCGGTCCACTGTCAGTGTACAGCCGCTGTCTGCGGTGCCCTGGTCCAGCTGCAGGCTGAATTTGCCGTCCTTGTGGCCGATGCGCCGGGCCTGGGTGTCTTCCAGCACCCGGATGCCTTCATCGCGCAGCGCGGCGGTGATGGCCTGGCCGATGGCGGGGTCCTCACGAGAAAACAGTGTTGAGCGTGCCAGCAGTGTCACCGTGCTGCCCAGGCGGGCAAAGGCCTGGGCGAGTTCTACCGCTACCACGGATGATCCGATTATCGCGAGCCTTGCCGGCAGGGTATCGCTTGCCAGTGCCTCGGTGGAGGTCCAGTAGGGTGTGTCCTCAATACCGGCTGTGGCCGGCAGGGCGGGGCGGGCGCCGGTGGCAATCAGGCAGCGATCGAACGCCACTACCCGTTCGCCACCGTTGTGTAGCTTGACCCGCAGGCGGGAGGCACTGTCGAAGCGGGCTTCTCCCTGTATCAGCGTAATGCTGTCCGTGTCTTGCAGGATGTCGGCGTATTTGGCCTGTTGCAGGGCGTCGACGCGTTCCTGTTGCTGGCGCAATAGACGGACTGCAGATATGGCGGGGGTCGCCGGTTCGATACAGCCATCGAACGGGCTTTCCCGGCGAAGATGGGCAATATGGGCGGCACGGATCAGGATCTTGGACGGTACACAGCCGGTATTGACGCAGGTCCCGCCGACTCGCGCGCGCTCGATCAGGGTGACACTGGCGCCACGCTCAACGGCCTTCAGCGCCGCGGCCATGGCGGCGGCGCCACTGCCGATGATGGCAATCTGTAGCGGCTTGTTGTCCCTGGTCTGATAGCGAGCATCCTGACCCGCATTGTTGTCGATGGTATCGTCCTGAGTGCTCATCGGGCTCAGTTCCTGGTTTTGCCGTTGTTGTCTGATGCACACCTGACTTTGCACCACAGGGCGTAGATTGTCAGGCAGACAAAACCGGCCAGGGCTGGCAGCAGAACAAGGTCGAGATAGCCGGTGAGCGCTGAGAGGCCGAGTCCCCCCAGCAACAGAACCAGGATCGGTGTGAAGCAGCACAGCGCCGTCAATACCGTACCTGCGATGCCCGTTCCCAGCAGTACATTCGGGTTTTTCATCTCATCACCTTTGGGGCGACTGGTCTGGCTCGCCCGCCTTTCGTTGCATGCGTTGATGGGCTAAGGTTACGACCGTAGTCAGGTACGGAGTCAAGTCCCATGGGTACAGAGCATGATCAACTGACCATTGGCGCCTTTGCCAGCGCCGGCGGAGTCGGGGTGGAAACCATCCGCTTTTACCAGCGCAAGGGGCTGTTGCCCGTACCCGGCCGGTTTCAGGGTGGCATTCGCCGCTACGGTACTGGTGATATCCAGCGCCTGCGTTTTATAAGATCTGCCCAGGGGCTGGGGTTCAGCCTGGATGAGGTGGCGGAATTGCTGCGCCTGGAAGATGGCACCCATTGCCGGGAAGCGAGTCGCCTGGCCGAGGACAAGCTCATGCAGGTGCGGCAAAAACTGGCGGAACTGCAGCGCATGGAAAGGGCGCTGGCCGCGCTCGTCGACGCCTGCCAGGCCCAGACGGGCACGCTGACATGCCCGTTGACCGATTCCCTGCAGCGTAGCGATAGCCTGGGTTTTGCGGCTGCACCGCCGGCCGCCCCGCGTGGTTGATCATCCCTGATACTGTGCATGTCACGTTTGATAGTTTTTCGCCTGGCGGATTGGTGTTGAGATTAACGGGCGCCAATTTCCCCCAGAGCCTGGTCCAGAGTCGCCAGAATCTGATCGAGCTGGATGCGGTTAATGGTCAGGGCCGGGCTAAGGTTAAGAGTATTGTTGAAGCCGGCTAGGCTGCGATTGGTGCGACCGATCAGCAGGCCCAGTTCTTTGCAGCGACCGACAATAGCCATGGCAACACTTTCGTGAACCGGCTGCTTGGTGGTGCGATCAGTGACCAGCTCGATGCCGCAGAACAGTCCTTTCCCGCGGACATCGCCGATGATCGGGTGTTTTTCCTTTAGGTCCTGCAGGCCGGCGAGGAGGTATTCACCTTGGTGCGCGCTGTTTTCGATCAGGTTTTCGCGTTCGAGAATCGCCATATTGGCCAGCGCTGCAGTGGGTCCTGCGAGGCAGCCACCATAGGTCGATATATCACGAAAATAGCCCAGGGTATCGTCGTCATCTTCTTGCAATAGCTGATAAATTTCTTCGGTTGTCACGGTACAGGAAATGGCCGCGTAGCCGGAAGCGAGCCCCTTTGCCATGGTTACGATATCGGGCTGGATACCGAAGTGCTGGTAGCCGAACCAGGCTCCGGTGCGTCCCAGTCCGCAGACCACTTCATCGATGTGCAGAAGAATGTCGTATTTCTTGCACAGCATCTGAATGGTTTCGAAATAGCTGCGCGGAGGCAGGATAACACCGCCACCGGCCGTGATCGGCTCCAGTATGACCGCACCGATAGTCTCGGGTCCTTCGCGCAGAATCACTTTTTCCATCTCCAGCGCTGCACGAACACCATAGTCATCAACCTCGCCGAACTGCCCGCGGTATTCACTGCAGTGAGGGAATTCTACGAAGCCTGGCGTGAAAGGGCCGAATTGAGCGCGTCGCTCGGCCTGTCCTGTCGCACTCAGGGTGGCAATGGTAGTGCCGTGGTAATCCCGTTCCCGGTAGAGAATCTTGTGCTTTTCCCCGCCGTATTTCTTGTGTGCAATCTGGCGTACCATCTTGAAGGCTTTTTCATTGGCTTCCGAGCCCGAGCTGGAGTAGTAGACTCGGCCCATACCCGGCATTTTCTCAATCAGTTTCTCGGCAAACAGAGTGGCCGGCTGGTTTGCCGCGGAGCCTGCGAAAAAGTTCAGTTCAGTCAGCTGGTCACGAATAGCATCCACGATCTCTGTGCGTCCATAGCCAACGTTGGTTACCCAGACGCCGCCAGCGGATGCATCCAGATATTCATTACCCTCGTCGTCCCAGAGGGTCAATCCCTCGCCTTTGACAAACATCGGAACACCTTTGGCTGCGGCCTTGCCGGGTGTCAGGTGGTGCCAGACGTGGGCCTTATCGATCTCGCGTAGTTGTTCTGAGTAGGTGGCTGGTTTGGTATTCATAATTGTCTTCCCTTGAGTAAAAGTATTAATCAGGACTGGCGATGGATCGCAAAAGGAGCCCAGGCTTGATTTACGGGCATCACTTCCAGGTTGTTGACGTTGAGATGACTGGGTAGCGTGGATATCCAGTAGATGGTTTCTGCTACATCTGCTGGCTGGATCGGGTTGGTACCCTGATAGAGCCGGTCGTAGGCGGCCTGGTCGCCGCCAGTTCGTACCAGAGTAAATTCGCTTTCTGACAGCCCCGGAGCGAGATTGGTGACCCGTACGCCAGTGCCGAGCAGATCGCTGCGCAGTGCCAGTGAAAACTGCTCGACAAAAGCTTTGGTGCCGCAATAGACGTTGCCGCCTGGGTAGGGCCAGCGGCCCGCGATGGAACCGAGGTTAATAATACTTGCCCCTGCGCCATGGCTGATCAGGCTGGGTAGCAGGGCATGGGTAACGGTGGTTAACCCCTTGATGTTGGTATCGATCATGGTGTGCCAGTCTTCGAGTTGGCACTTTTGAGCTACTTCAGTACCCAGAGCAAGTCCGGCATTGTTGACCAGGGTGGTTATATGCTTGAAGGGAGCGGGTAGCTGGGCAATCGCCTGTTCAACTGCATCCCTGTTGCAGATATCCAGGGTGAGTGTCAGTACCGGGCAAAGCGGATCAAGCTCTTCCCTGATTTGTTGCAGGCGTTCGTTACGACGCCCAACCAGGATCAGGTTCCAGCCTTCTGCAGCAAAGCGCCTCGCAGTGGCCAGTCCAAAACCGGAGGTCGCACCGGTAATAAAGGCAGTTTGGGTCATGGTGAAAACTCCTTGGTGTTAAACGAGGTGGTAGGTGCTGAAACCGAGGCTGCTCACCGAGAGCAAGACCAGGATAGGAAGTGCCACGGGGCGAAAAGATTGCGGGGTCTTGCGTTCAAAGGCCCAATGCCCGAGGCGCATTCCGACTAATGTGGGCAGCAGCAACATCAGAGCCGGCAACAGCAGCTCTGTGCCGACAAGACCGGCTATCATCATCAACAGCAGGGACAACAGCCCGATCGCAGAGAGGAACAGCACCAGGGTGGCGCGCTGTGCCCGGGTATTCAGGGAAGTGGTCAGCAGATAGCAGACGATCGGCAGGCCGCCGATCGACGCCGCAGCGGTAAAAGCGCCAGCTATTCCCCCCATCAGGAGTGATAGCCGGGGTATTTCCTGCTGGCTGCGTAGCGGTTTACGGAGCAGCAGTGTCATCAGCAGAATGGAGCCACTGATCACAAGTTTAAGCAGTGTATCCGGCACCTGAACCAGAATAGTCAGGCCCAGAGGGATGCCGAAAAGGGCGCCTGTGAAAAGGCGGCGGGTGATCGGCTTGTCAGCGTCGTGCCAGGCACGAGGGATCATGCCGATGGTGCCGACGAAGTCGAGCATCAAAACAACCGGCACGCTGATCTGTGGTGGCCAGATCAGGTTCATGCCTGCTATTGCTATCGCGGCAAAGCCAAAACCGGTGTAACCACGAACCACTGCCGCGATGAAGACGAGCAGTATGGCCAATTCGAAATGAGGGATATCAACCATGTCGCACCTTTGGATTGCGCCGTTCCGACTCGATGTCAACGGTGCAGGTGCAAGTTAGAACTGAAATGGGTTGAAGCTATAGATCCAGATTGGAGGGCCGTTGGTACCAGCTAGCGCCGGTACTGTTGGATCGTGTGGTAAAGCGCTTCGATTCCCGGCTCGATCTTGTGCCCGGCGATAGCCGAAAAGCCCAGGCGCAGAAAGTTATGCGGCGGATCTTCACCCAGGAAGTGTATGGCGCCGGGTTCAATCAATATGCTGCGTCGGGCCGCTTGCCAGGAGAGTACCTCGGTATCAATAGCACCCGGTACCTGCAGCCAGATCGCCGTGGCGCCACCACTGATGGGTACCGTGTACATGTCCGGGAGGTAGCGGTCTATCGCTCGCTGCATCCTGCGAAGTTTTGAGGCATAGAGCGTGCGTATCTTGCGAAGATAGGCATCGTAGTGGCCCAATGACAGAAACAGTGCGACCTGGCGCTGGTTGTTGGAGGGATAGTGGCGATACATCAGTCGACGTAGCGCGCGCATCTCCGAGATCAGCTCCTCATCGGCCACCATGAAGCCCACTCGCAGCCCGGGTGAAATAGCCTTGGACAGGCTACCGATGTAGATCACCCTGTTATCGGGATCATGGGCCTTGAGCGCCGGCATCGGCGCGGCCTGTGTATTGATTTCGGCATCGTAATCATCCTCGATCAACACAATATCCTGTTCTCTGGCCATTTCCATCAGGGCGCTGCGCCTCTGGGCAGAGAGTTCGGCACCTGTTGGCACCTGATGACTGGGTGTCAGGAAGATGTAATCACAGTCGTGCAGACGTTCATCGACAATGATGCCGTGCTCATCGACCGGCTGCAGATGCAGCTGTGAATCAAACTGGCTAAAGATATTGCGTGCATCCCGGTAGCCAGGGTCTTCCAGCCCGACTTTGACCGAGGGGTTGCACAGCAGGTTGGCGATCATAAACAGGGCGTTTGTTGTGCCGATGGTAATCAGTATTTCGCTGGGTTTGGCATAGATTCCCCGTTTCGGCAGCAACCGGGTTCGCAGCTGCTCGATCAGCATCGGGTCATCCGAGTCGATCCTGTCATGAATCCAGTCCTTGGATTCGGGGCCGGACAGGGTTTTACGGGAGCATTCGCGCCACTGCTCGATCGGAAAGAATTCCGGGTCTATCTGGCCGTAGATAAAGGGGTAATCGAAGCTATTCCAGTTGTTGGGTTTGACGATATTGCGTTCTTCACTGGGCTTTTTAAGAAACCGTGAACTCCAGAGAGGGCCACCGGCTGGCGAGGCATGTTCTATATCGGTGCGTAACGCATCCGGCTCGTGATACAGCGATGCGACGAAATAGCCGCGGCGTTCCCTGGAGACCAGGTAGCCGGCTTCGACAAGCTTTTCATAGATCAGTACCACCGTATTACGGGAAACGCCCAGGGTATCGGCCAGGCGGCGTGATGAGGGCAGTGGTTCATCAATCGGCAGGCAGCCTGTCAGTATGAGTGCGACAAGGTGCTCACGTATCTGATCCTGGAGGGTGCGTGCTGGGTCAAACTCGATGTTCAGGTAGTGCTCGTTCATCTGTTACAGGATCTTTCTTCATTTCGCTTGCCCCACTTTAACGTAAAGTCTGCGTTATTTATTCAGTCTGTCTATTCGCACACTCAACCGAGGACAATCCCCAGATACATTGCCTACTACCAATTCAAGCCCGTTTTAGTTCCAAAGTACCATTCTGTCTGCAAGGCGGGATTCCTATCATCGACAGGTAGCGGATTCATATTCGCCTCAGGGTTCGATTAATAACAATGAAGAGGAACGCACTATGTGGACTAAACCGGCATACACCGATCTGCGCATCGGCTTTGAAGTGACCATGTACTTCGCCAATCGCTAAGCGATAGTCAGGGCCTCGCAGTGCGGGGCCTTTATTTTCGGCGGGAAGGCGGTTGTTCCCCCGTCATGGCCAGAGATTGGACATTATAATAATGAAAATTCAGATACTGGGCTCGGCAGCCGGTGGTGGCTTTCCGCAGTGGAACTGTAATTGCCACAATTGCAGTGGCCTGCGAAACGCCAGCCTGAACGCCAAAGCCCGCACCCAATCTTCGATCGCAGTCAGTGCCAATGGCACCGACTGGATCCTGTTCAATACCTCGCCCGATATCCGGGCCCAGCTCGAGTCCTTTGCACCGATGCAGCCGGCCCGCGCCCTGCGTGATACCGGCATTGCCGCCATTGTCTTCATGGACAGCCAGATTGACCATACCACCGGTCTCTTGATGCTGCGTGAAGGCTGCCCGCATCAGGTCTGGTGTACCGACCGGGTGCAGGATGACCTGAGCCAGAGTTTTCCGCTGTTCAACATGCTCAAACACTGGAACGGCGGTATCGACTGGCAGCGCATCGGTGTGGAGCCCGGCAACAGCAGCTTTGTGATCGACCAGGTGCCGGAACTCACTCTCACCGCCGTGCCGCTGACCAGCAGCGCACCGCCCTATTCACCCCACAAGGGCGACCCGCACCCTGGCGACAATATCGGCATGCTGATTACCGATAGCCGCACGGGCAAATCGGTGTTTTATGCCCCGGGGCTGGGCGTGATCGAGCCGCACCTGCTGCCCTTCATGCAGGAGGCCGACTGCCTGCTGGTGGACGGCACCCTCTGGAGTGACGATGAAATGATTCGCGCAGGCGTGGGTACCAAGCTCGGTCGCGACATGGGCCATCTGGCACTGTCGGGCGAGAACGGCATGATTGCGTTTCTTGATACATTAAAAAAGCCGCGCAAAGTGCTGATTCACATAAACAATACTAATCCGATTCTGGATGAAAATTCCGCCGAGCGGGCCGAGCTTGGGCGCCACGGCATCGAGGTTTCCGAAGATGGCATGTCCATCGAACTGTAAAAACGATAACAACAAAGTAATCATGAAATAGCGGAGGCGGCGCGATGAACAGCTCCGTACAGCAATCAGCCGAGCAGACTTTCAAGACTTCTGAGTCCCCCCTGACGCCACAGGCCTTTGAGGCGGCGTTGCGGGCCAAGGGTGACTATTACCATATTCACCACCCATTCCACCGCGCCATGCACGAGGGCGAGTGCACGCCCGAACAGATCCGCGGCTGGGTGGCGAACCGTTTCTACTACCAGATCAGCATCCCGGTGAAGGATGCCGCCATCATGGCCAACTGCCCGGACCGCGATACCCGCAGGCTCTGGGTGCAGCGCCTGCTGGATCACGACGGTTACGACGGCGGTGAGGGCGGTATCGAAGCCTGGCTGCGACTGGGGGAGGCGGTGGGCCTGAGTCGGGAGGAGATTCTGTCCCAGGAACATGTGCTGCCGGGTGTGCGTTTTGCTGTCGATGCCTATGTCAACTTTGCCCGCCGGGCTACCTGGCAGGAGGCGGCCAGCTCATCGCTCACCGAGCTGTTTGCGCCCACCATACACCAGTCGCGCCTGTCGAGCTGGCCCGAACACTATCCCTGGATCGATACAGCAGGCTACCAGTATTTCCGTTCCCGCCTCACCGAAGCTCGGCGTGATGTGGAGCATGGCCTGGCCATCACGCTCACGCATTACCAGACCCGGGCAGAGCAAGAGCGCATGCTGGACATCCTGCAGTTCAAGCTCGACGTGCTCTGGAGCATGCTCGATGCCATGACCATGGCCTATCAGCTGGATCGCGCGCCCTACCATACGGTGACGGCGCAGCGGGTCTACCATCGGGGGCTCCTATGATGACCGATTTATTGACGCAGGAACTGGGCATGAACGCACTCCTTGCCGATGTACAACGCATACCGGCATTCAATTCCATGTTTCGGCTGCAATGGGAAAAGGCACAGGACAGCTATGTGCTGCTCTATCCCGAGGGCATGATCAAGCTCAACCCCAGCGCCGGCGAAATTCTGGCCCGGGTGGATGGCCAGCAAAGCCAGGCAGCGATTACCGCCGCTCTGCAGCAGGCCTTTCCGGACGCCGGGTCGCTTGCCTGCGATGTACATGAATTTATGGAGGTGGCCTGTGAGCAGAACTGGATTCGATTCATCTAGCCTGGCACCGGTCTGTGAACCCGATGTGGCACCCAGGCCCGCCGGACAGCCGCTCTGGTTACTGGCAGAGCTGACCTACAAGTGCCCTCTGCAGTGCCCGTACTGCTCCAATCCGCTGGATTTTTCCAGCAGCGGGCAGGAACTGAACACCGGGCAGTGGGTGAAGGTTCTGCGCGAGGCGCGAGACATGGGAGCCGCACAGCTGGGCTTTTCCGGCGGCGAACCCCTGAGCCGGCCGGACCTGAACGAACTCATCCAGGAAGCCCGTCACCTGGGCTATTACAGTAACCTGATCACCTCCGGTATCGGGCTTAATGAGCGCAAGCTGGAACAGTTTCGAGCCTCAGGGCTGGATCATATCCAGGTGAGCTTCCAGGCCAGTGACGAGGCCGTCAACAACATGCTGGCGGGGTCCGCCAAGGCATTCGAGCAGAAGCTGAAGATGGCGCGGGCGGTCAAGGCCAGCGGCTATCCCATGGTGCTGAACTTCGTCACCCACCGGCACAATATCGATCGCATCGACCGCATCATCGAGCTCTGCGTGGAACTGGGCGCTGACTATGTCGAGCTGGCGACCTGTCAGTACTACGGCTGGGCCTTCGAGAACCGTGAGCAGCTGATGCCCAGCCGCGCACAGCTTGAACGGGCCGAGCGCATCACCAACGAATACCGCGCGAAGCTTGAGGCCGCAGGGAATCCCATCAAGCTGATCTTCGTGACGCCCGATTACTATGAGGAGCGCCCCAAGGGATGCATGAATGGGTGGGGCCAGATCTTTCTGACCGTGACGCCGGATGGCACGGCGCTGCCCTGTCACAGTGCGCGCCAGCTTCCGGTACAGTTCCCCAATGTAAAGGACCGCAGTCTGGAGGATATCTGGTACCGCTCCTTTGGCTTCAACAAGTACCGGGGTGACGACTGGATGAAAGAGCCCTGTCGCTCCTGTGACGAAAAAGCCAGGGATTTCGGCGGCTGCCGCTGCCAGGCCTATATGCTCACCGGCGATGCCGCCAATGCGGACCCGGTATGCAGCAAGTCGCAGCACCACCACAAGGTTGTGCAGGCACGCAGCGAGGCCGAAGCCCCTGCCGTAGCGCCAATGACCTTTCGCAACGAGCGCAACAGCCGTGTCTTCTGTCGCAGCGATTGAGCCTGCTGTCACGCAAGGCGGCGATGCAGCAGGTGTTGTTATCAGCGCCCGCGAAGCCTGTGCCGCACAGCGTGACTACGCAGGCCTGGTGGCCTGTCGCTACGGCCTGATCTGGGTAGAGTACGACCCCCAGGATGGCGCCAATCGCCTGGTTCGCCTGTACCGCGGGCGGCGACAGGTGCTGACGCCCGAGGGCTTCAGTGTGCGCTGCCGAGTGCACGAATACGGTGGTGGCGCTTTCTGCGTTGCGGGTGATCGCGTGTTGTTCGTCAATGACAGCGATCAGCAGATCTGGCTGCAACCGCTGGGCGATGCCCAGACGCCACCCAGTGCTGGCCATTGTCTGCTCCTGACTCATACCCCGAATATCCGTTACGGCGATCTGTTGTATGACGCCAGGCGCCGGCGGGTTATTGCCGTGGCCGAGCAGCATCGTGCGCCAGAGCTTGATCGCGAGCCAATAAACAGCCTGGTTGCCATCAGTCTGTGCGGCAATCCGGAGGTACACACCCTGGCCTGCGGCCATGATTTTTACAGCTCACCCTGCCTGAGTCCGGATGGTGCCGGCCTTGCCTGGCTGGCCTGGGATCATCCGCACCAGCCCTGGACCTGCACCCGGCTGTTTCGCGCAGGGGTGGATGCCCGTGGTGATCTGGCCCAGCTGCAGGAGCTGGCGGTGGGCGAGGGGGCCGAGGCCCTGTTTCAGCCGGGCTTTGACAGTGCCGGCACCCTGCATGTCGTGAGTGACTGCAACGGCTGGTGGAACCTGTATCGGCTGGACCGCAGTGCTGGCTGGATCAATGTGTGCGAACTGGCCTGCGAATTCGGTGCCGCCCAGTGGCAACTGGGGCTCAGAACCTGGGCGCGGGCCGAGAACGGTGACTATTGCTGTGCGCTGGTGGATCAGGGGCGCGGGCGGCTGGTGCATATACAGGCTGGAAAGCCGGTAAAGGATATGGCGCCGGAATGCGGTCTGATCCGCAGTGTTTGTGTGTACGAAGGCCGCACTTACTGTATTGGTCAGACAGAC
>JBFGZM010000060.1:0-13083 GCA_041586815.1 Marinobacterium sp.
CCGCGTTTGACTTGACGGTAATTCCACGTACACTATGCGCCGCAAGTCATGGTGAGGTGGCTGAGTGGCCGAAAGCACCGGTTTCGAAAACCGGCGAGTCGAAAGGCTCCCAGGGTTCAAATCCCTGCCTCACCGCCATTTCTCTTGCGTCTCTCCTTTAAATAAAAGATCCCGTCTGAGCCTGATACAAGACCATGTCCGAGCTGAAGATCCTGTTTGAGGACGAATACCTCGTCGCTATAGACAAGCCTTCGGGTCTGTTGGTTCATCCCAGCTGGATCGCTCCGTCCTATACGCCGAACGCCGTCGGTTTGCTCAGGGATTATCTGCAGGATACCGTCTACACCATCCACCGTCTGGATCGTGCGACGTCGGGTGTCATCGTGTTTGCCAAGCAGAAACAGGTGGCCCACGACATGAATCTTGCGTTTGCCGAGCGCCAGGTGCGCAAAACCTATCTGTGCGTTACCCGAGGCTATACACCGGAAGCGGGCCTGATCGACTATGCCCTAAAACCCATATTCGACAAGAAGGCTGACCCCTTCGCGGATCCCGACAAGCCGGCGAAGGACGCCCAGAGCGCGTTTCGTCGCCTGGGGACTGTTGAGCTGCCGTATGCGGTCAGCCGTTACCCCAGTGCGCGCTACTCGCTGGTGGAGGTGAAGCCGCACACCGGGCGCAAGCATCAGATCCGGCGCCATATGAAGCATATCTTCCATCCGCTGGTGGGGGATACTGCTTATGGTGATGGCAAGCACAATCGGCTGTTCCGTGACAAGTTCGATTTGCACCGTCTGCTGCTCATGGCGACGGCGCTTGAATTTACCCATCCCGTAAGCGGGGATACGATCCGTTTGTCCTGTCCGGTCGACTCCGCCTGTGATCGGCTCTTTGGCCGGCTGGGTTGGGATGGCCTGTATCCGCGCTAGGGCAGCCTGCCACATTGCCGTACCGCTTGCCGGATCTGTTGCCCGGCGGGAGTTTTGTCTGCCGAATTTTCCGAACACGAGAGAAATAATCCTTTCTGGTGCCAATTAGGCAGGCTGCACTATTCTTTCTGTAGGGTAAATTACGTATTCTTGCCCCGCGAAAACATAATTCTCAGAGAACAACGGTAGTTACGATAGATGAGCACGCGGCTGGCTGACATACTCAAGCAAAAGAATGGATTGTGCATCGGTATTATTGGTGCCATGGATCAGGAGGTCGAGCTGCTGAAATCGGCTTTGCAGCAGATCGAAGAGCATCAGTATGCCGGCTTCTCATTCTTTAGCGGGCAAATGCATGGGCAGTCTGTAGTGCTGTTGAAGTCAGGCATTGGCAAGGTCAATGCCGCGGTCAGTACGGCGTTGCTGCTGCAGATGTTCAAACCGGATTGCATCATCAATACCGGATCTGCCGGTGGATTTGACGAGCACCTCGAGGTGGGAGATATCGTTATCTCCACCGAAGTGCGTCATCACGATGTGGATGTTACGGTCTTTGGTTACGAACCTGGCCAGGTGCCGGGTCTGCCTGCTGCGTTTGAACCAGACCCGCTGCTGGCCCAGATCGCCGAGCAGTGTATCGGTCAGATGCAGGGCATGAAGACTGTACGCGGCCTGATTGCGACCGGTGACAGCTTCATGAACTGTGCTGAACGTGTGGCCAAAACCCGCGCTCTTTTCCCGATGATGAAGGCGGTGGAAATGGAAGCGGCGGCGATCGCCCAGGCCTGCCACAGCTTTGATGTACCCTTTATCGTGATACGGGCCCTGTCCGATATAGCCGGCAAGGAGTCCAACCTCTCGTTCGACCAGTTCCTCGAAACGGCTGCGAGCCACTCGGCAAAAATGGTAATGGCGATCATCAAGAGTCTGTCTGCCCACGCAGGCTCCAGAATCTGAGCCGATTCCACTCCCTGTTCATGCGTACTGCCAGCCAGTGCGCATGAGCTGCACGTTCGTCTGTCTGGCACGCTTGCGGGCTCCCGCGTTGCATTGTTACCCTCCCGGGCTGCGTCGGCACCCCGGCTTCCCCGGCCTGTAGACTTCCGCTTCTGATTGCTCAGGTGCCTTGAGTGCATCTGCGCACGTAACAGTCTTGTTGCCGCAAGCACTGTATCTTTGGTGCAGCATTCATCCGCAGACTGTTCAGTCAATAGCGCCTGATGTTACTGTGGTGTGCAATAATGTCGCGAGCTTGCGACGATTTATATCTGATGAATACAATAGGGCTATATAACAATAACAGCTAAACTTTGGTCAGCTTCTGATTCGGCCCAAAGCACCGTTCGCAGAGTGCCAGGCCAGCCCATACAAGCCTTTGCGTGATCAGAATCTCTTTAGTGATGCGGTATATCGAGAGGCCTGGTTTTGGATGATTTATTGACGGTAAAGGACCTTCGTGTCTCATTTCGCTTGCCGGAAGGGGTGATCGAAGCGGTCAAGGGTGTTTCATTCAGCGTAGCGCCCGGGGCGTCTGTGGCGCTGGTTGGCGAGTCGGGTTCGGGCAAGTCAGTGATCAGCCAGGCAATCATGGGGTTGTTACCCAAGGCCGGTGTCATTGATTCGGGCGAGATACTGTTTCGTGATCCCGAATCGGGCGAGACGGTGGATATCGCCGCGTTGCATCGCGACAGTGCCCGGATGCGGGCTATTCGTGGCGGTCGTATCTCGATTATTTTTCCGGAACCCAGCACTTCGCTGTCTGCGCTGCATACCATTGGCGATCAGATTAGCGAAGCGCTGCGACTGCACCGCAGTGTCGGAAATGCGGAAGCGCTGGAGCTGACACGGGATATTCTGCACCTGGCGGGCTTTGCTGACGCGCGTCGAGCCCTCAAAACCTATCCGTTCGAGTTGTCTGGCGGTTTGCGTCAGCGGGCCATGATTGCCATGGCACTGGTGTGCCATCCGGCGCTGCTTATTGCCGATGAGCCCACCACCGCACTGGATGTCACCATTCAGGCACAGATTCTCAAGCAGATCCGTGACCTGCAGCAGGAGCTCAAGATGGCCTTGTTGCTGATCACCCATGATCTAGGCGTGGTTGCCAACATGGCGGAGGAGGTGGTCGTGGTGTATCACGGCGAGCTGATGGAAGCCGGCACCCTGGACCATATTTTCCGCCAGCCGTCGCACCCGTACCTGCAGGCGCTGCTCAAGGCTGTGCCACGCTTTGGCATGCGGCCGGACGAGCGGCTGGTGCCGATTCGCGAGATCCGCCCCAATACCGACAATCTGCATACGCCCAAGCATCCATTGCCCGCCACAACGGATCTGGACAAGCCTATTCTGAGCGTACGCAATATACGCAAACAGTTTCGCATTCGCTCGGCGGCGGCGGGGCCGGCATCCGATATTCTGGCCGTGGACGATGTCAGCTTTGATATTCAGCGCGGTGAATGTCTGGGACTGGTGGGGGAGAGCGGCTGCGGCAAGACAACCCTGAGCAAAATTCTCATGCGGGCACTGGATCCGGATGTGGGTGCCGTCAGCTTTTATGACGGCCATCGTGATCTGGATCTGTTGTCCCTCAAGGGGGAAGAACTGCTGGATTTTCGCCAGAGAATGCAGTTTGTCTTTCAGGATCCGTTTTCGTCGTTGAACCCGCGCATGACGATTCTTGAAATCATCACCGAACCCCTGGTTATCCATGGCATCGGTACGCAGCAGGAGCGACAGTCATTGGCCCGTGAACTGATGGAGCTGGTCGGTCTGGATGTGCGTTATCTGCAGCGCTATCCGCACAGCTTTTCAGGCGGGCAGCGTCAGCGTATCGGTATCGCCCGTGCCCTGGCCCTGAGCCCGGATCTGGTTATCTGCGACGAGCCCGTGTCCGCACTAGATGTATCAGTGCAGGCGCAGATCCTCAACCTGCTCAAGGATCTGCAGGCGCAGCTCGGGCTAACCTATCTCTTTATCAGCCACAACCTGGCGGTGGTGGATTACATCGCCGACCGCATAGCGGTGATGTGTCGGGGTCAGCTGGTGGAAATCGCGCCCAAGGCGAAGTTGTTCAGCCGACCGCTGCACCCCTATACCCGTACACTGCTCAGTGCGGTACCGGATCCCAATCCGGATCACCTGCTAGACTTCGAGCGACTGATGCTTGATCGCGCGTCCTGTCCTGAGAACTGGCCCATGCCCTTTACGCACCACCCGGACGCCCCGGCGTCGCTGATTGAATTTGAAAAAGGTCATTTTGTCCGCGTCGTGGCCGGAACGCGCCCTGAGGAACTGGTAGCATGAAATTTTTTGACTGGCGTTGTGGTCTGGTGTTGTTGTCGCTGTTGGGCTGCACTACAGGCGCCTTTGCGGACGGTTTTTCCCAGGCGCCCTCGCTGGATGCGCGGGTCGCCAGCGGTGAGCTGCCACCGGTCGAGGCACGTTTGCCCCAGGTGCCATTGATGCTGGATTTTTCGGCTAGCGGTCAGGAGGTGGGGCAGTATGGCGGTACGCTGTCGATGCTGATGGGCAAGGAAAAAGATACCCGTCGCATGACCGTATACGGCTATGCCCGCCTGGTGCGCTACAACGAAAAGCTCGATCTGGTGCCGGATATTGTCGAGTCCGTCGATATTGAACAGGATCGGGTGTTCACCTTTCACCTGCGCCCGGGTCATCGCTGGTCCGACGGGTCCCCCTTTACCTCGGACGATTTTCGTTACTGGTGGCAGGACATCGCCAACAACGATCAACTCTACCCGGTGGGGCCGCCTGCCGAGCTAATGATCAATGGCAAGTTTCCCGAGGTCAGTTTCCCGGATGCGGTGACGGTGCGTTATGCCTGGGCTGATCCCAATCCTGAATTCCTGGCGCATCTGGCTTCCGCCACGCCGTTGTATATCTATGCGCCGTCACAGTATCTGAAACAGTTCCATATCAAATATACCGAAGCCTACAAGCTTGCCGAACGGGTTCTGGATGAAGGCAAGCGTGACTGGGCGGCGCTGCATACCTCAATGGGCCGGCTCTATCGCGCCGACAATCCCGATCTGCCTGTGCTGCAGCCCTGGCATCAGACCACGGCAAGCCCGAGCAGCCGCTACCTGTTCGAGCGCAATCCATTTTTCCACCGCATTGATCCCAAGGGGCAGCAATTGCCCTATATCGATACGGTGATCATGGGCATTACTGAATCCAAGCTCATACCCGCCAAGGCGGCCACCGGGGAAACCGACCTGCAGGCACAGTACCTGAGGTTTAACGATTTTACGTTGCTCAAGCGCAACGAAAAGACCTATAACTACCGCGTTACGCTCTGGCCCATCGCCAAGGGCGCCCATCAGGCGCTTTATCCCAACTTGAACCACAATGACCCGGTCTGGCGCGGGCTGTTCCGTGATGTGCGCTTCAGGCGCGCCCTGTCGTTGGGCATCGACCGCCACGAAATCAATCAGGTCATCTATTACGGCATGGCGGTGGAAGGGCAAAATACGCTGCTCGAACGCTCGCCACTCTACAAGCCCGAATATCGTACCAGCTGGACCCAGTTTGATCCCAAACAGGCCAACCGGCTGCTGGACGAGGTCGGCCTGACCGAGCGGGATGCCGGCGGCACGCGCAAGCTGCCCGACGGGCGCTTGCTCGAAATCATTGTCGAGACCTTTGATGGCACCAGCGAGCAGGCCGATGTACTGCAGCTGGTGGCTGAAAGGTGGCGTCAGCTGGGTATCAAACTGCATATCAAACCGTCCAATCTCGACAATGTGCGCCGGCGCGTCTATGCCGGTGAAACTCTTATGACGATATCGTCGGGGCTGGAAAACGGCATCGCCACAGCGGCCAATTCACCCTATGAGCTGGCGCCGGTGCAACAGGACTACTATCAGTGGCCCAAGTTTGGCCAGTTCAAGGAAACCCACGGGGCGGCGGGCCTGGCGCCGGACTTCCCCGAGGCCAAGCAGCTGATGAGCCTGCTGGATGAATGGTACCGGGCGGACTCCGTCGAACAGCGACGAGACATCTGGCAGCAGATGCTGCAGATCAACGCCGACAACC
This sequence comes from Marinobacterium sp., assembly GCA_041586815.1. Classification (GTDB taxonomy): domain Bacteria; phylum Pseudomonadota; class Gammaproteobacteria; order Pseudomonadales; family Balneatricaceae; genus Marinobacterium_A. Next base: position 5,985 of record JBFGZM010000060.1, read on the forward strand.
TGTTCAGTATCGGTATCCTGGCCGGCGTCATGCAGCCCATCGCCATTAACAGCCGATTACACAATGTTCCGGACAAGGGTATCTGGAACTGGGATCCCGGCGCGCACTTTGGTCTCTACTCGCCGGATACTTTCTGGTTCGAGCAGGGTACGGCACACTGATCATGCTGAAATATGTAGTTCGCAGAGTCCTGATGATGATACCGACACTGATCGTGATCAGTGTGCTGGTGTTTACCATCATCCAGTTGCCGCCGGGCGACTACCTGACCACCATGGTCAATGAGCTGCAGTCCCAGGGTGAAAATGTCAATCAGGAGCGGGTGGCCTATCTGCGCGAACAGTACGGCCTGGACCGCTCCGGGGTGGTGCAGTACTTCCACTGGGTCTGGGGCATGCTGCATGGTGACATGGGGCACTCCTTCGAGCACGACAAGCCGGTCAACGAGGTGGTCGGCGATCGCATGTACCTGACAATGCTGGTGGCCTTTGTCACGACGCTGTTTGTTTACATAATGTCGTTTCCCATCGGTGTCTACTCCGCCGTGCGCCAGTACAGCATCGGTGACTTTACGCTGTCATTTATCGGTTTCATCGGCCTGGCAACCCCCAACTTCCTGCTTGCCCTGGTGCTGATGTACATGGCCAAGGCCTACTTCGGTACCGATATCGGTGGTCTGATGGATGCCCAGTATATCGATCAGCCCTGGACCACGGACAAGGTCATGTCGGTGCTGGCGCATCTTTGGGTACCGGTGCTGGTGATCGGCACCTCGGGTACTGCGGGCATGATCCGCCGCCTGCGAGCCAACCTGCTGGATGAGCTGCACAAGCAGTATGTGGTCACGGCGAAGGCCAAGGGGCTGGGGCCGGTCAAAACGCTGGTCAAGTATCCACTGCGCATGGCGCTGAACCCCTTTATTGCCGATATCGGCAACCTGCTGCCAGAAATGATCTCCGGTGCGGTCATTGTCTCGGTGGTGCTCGGGCTTGAAACCACCGGGCCGATGCTGCTCAAGGCGCTGCAGTCGCAGGACATGTATCTGGCCGGAAGTTTTCTGATGTTCATCTCGTTGCTGACGGTTCTGGGTACCCTGATTTCGGACCTTGCGCTGGCGGTTCTGGATCCGCGAATCCGTCTGGACGGGGGGCGTAACCGATGAGCCGTGAACCGCTGGAACATTACGTCAATCCCGCCCCCTTCAACCCCTATGCGGCTCTCGAGCTGACACCGGAGCAGGAACGCTATTACATGGCGTCACAGTGGCGCCTGGTGTGGTGGAAGCTCAAGCGCCATCGCCTGGCGGTGATCAGCGGCAGCTTTCTGACGCTGATGTATCTCATCGTGGTGTTCGCCGAGGTCGTGGCCCCCTATGAGCTCGAAGCCCGTCATGTCGATTACCTGTTCGCGCCGCCACAGGATGTGCACTGGTTTGATGAGGGCGAATTCCGTGGACCCTTTGTCTACGGCATAGATGTTACGCTGGACATGGAGCGCCTGCAGTGGGTCTACCAGGAGGATCGTACCCAGGTGAACCCGATTCGATTTTTCTGCAGTGGCGGTGACTATCCCGGTGCCGGCTATGAGTTCTGGGGGCTGTTTGAAGGGAATTTTCATCTGGTATGCCCGTCGCCAGACAGTCCGATGTTCCTGCTTGGTACAGACCGTATGGGGCGCGACATGCTGTCGCGCATCGTCTACGGTGCGCGCATATCCCTCACGCTGGGGCTGATCGGTATTGCCATCAGCTTTTTCCTTGGTATCACCATCGGGGGGGTGGCCGGATACTATGGCGGCATCGTGGACAACATCGTGCAGCGCACGATCGAGGTGATCCGCTCCTTCCCCATGTTGCCGCTTCTGATGGCGCTGTCGGCGGTGCTGCCGGTGACCTGGCCACCAACACTGATTTTCCTCGGCATTACGGTGTTGCTGGCGTTGCTGGACTGGCCAGGGCTGGCCCGCGCTGTGCGTTCCAAGTTGCTGGCGCTGCGCGAAGAGGATTTTTGCGTGGCGGCGCAGTTGATGGGGGCAAAGCCAGGGCGGGTCATCATGAAGCATCTGATGCCCAGCTTTCTGAGTCATTTGATTGCTTCGGCGACCCTGTCGATACCTACCATGATTCTGGGGGAAACAGCCCTGAGCTTTCTTGGCCTGGGGTTACGCCCGCCGGTGACCAGCTGGGGTGTGTTGCTGAACGAAGCCCAGAACATCAACTATGTGGTGCTCTATCCCTGGCTGCTGTATCCGGTGATCCCGGTCATTCTGGTTGTGCTGGCCTATCAGTTCCTGGGCGACGGCCTGCTGGATGCCGCCGACCCTTACAAGCACTGACGCGCCTGTCGTTCCGGTCTAGGGGTGCAGCCAGGCTTCAATCTGCGCGATGCGTTCCGGTGAGTCCCATTCGTGGCCACCGGTAACGGTTTCCAGCAGTGTGCCATCTCGATCATACAGATAGCTCATCGGCAGTCCGGGGATACCCAGTTCCCGAAAGGCACTGCCCGATTCATCCAGCAGCATTTCAAATGCCAGTGGCGTATCCAGTCGCTGCCTGAATCTGTCTATCGCTTCGGGGCTTTCGCCTACGTTTATCGCGACCACGGACAGGTCCCCGGTGCCAAAATGCTGCTGCAGGCGTGTCATGGACGGCATTTCACGAATGCAGGGTGGGCACCAGGTGGCCCAGAAGTTAAGCAGCAGAATTTTGCCCCGGTACTGCTCCAGCGGTGCCGGGGTGCGTTCAAGGTCGGCAAAACTCAGATCGTAAACGGATTCTGTCGCCTGGGCCGGCACGGGGTTGGCAAGGGCGGCTCCAAGGGCCAGGCTGAGGCTCAGCAGCATCGTTTTCATACCAGGGTCCTTCTGTGTTCAGTCTGTACCAGCTTATCAGGGCCGGCGGGTGGCGTCATTGGGGGCGCGGCTGGTCAGGCGAGGGCCAAATATGGCATAACAGAAGCCCGCAAACAGTGCATAGGACATGACATGAAACTGGCATTTCTGGGATTGGGCACCATGGGATATCCCATGGCCGGGCATCTGCAGCAGGGTGGTCACGAGGTATGTGTGTATAACCGCACGCAGGCCAGGGCGCAGCAATGGGTCGATGCCTACGGTGGTTCCATGGGGGCTACGCCGGCTGAGGCTGCTGCTGGCGCTGACATCGTCTTTACCTGCGTGGGCAATGATGCAGACCTGCGTCAGGTAGTGGTGGGCGAGCAGGGCGCCTTTGCTGGCATGAAGTCCGGCGCGCTGCTGGTGGATCACACCACGGCATCGGCCGATGTGGCACGGGAGCTGGATACGCTGGCGCAGGCCCGGGGCTTTCACTTTATTGACGCGCCGGTATCCGGTGGCCAGGCCGGCGCGCAGAACGGCCAGCTGAGCATCATGTGTGGCGGTGTGGCCGATGCCTTTTCCAGGGCTGAGCCGGTGCTGGCTGTCTATGGCAAGTCGGTCCGTTTGCTTGGCGCCACCGGCAGTGGGCAGCTGGCGAAGATGGTCAATCAGATCTGTGTTGCCGGCGTGGTGCAGGGGCTGGCGGAAGCGGTGCACTTTGCCAAGTGTGCCGGTCTCGACGGTCGCGCGGTATTCGATGTTATCCGCCACGGTGCTGCAGGATCCTGGCAGATGGACAACCGGCATGAGGCCATGCTGGATGGCGAGTTTGATTTTGGCTTTGCGGTCGACTGGATGCGAAAGGACCTGGGCATTACCCTGGATGAGGCGCGCAATATCGGTGCCCGCCTGCCAGTCACGGCCTTGCTGGATCAGTTCTACGGTGATGTGCAGGCGCAGGGGGGAGGGCGCTGGGATACCTGCAGCCTGGTCGCGCGGCTGGAGCAGGATTAAGGCGTCGCTGGTGCTGGACTTATGCAGTGCTTTCCTTATAATCCGCTGCCAGATTTGTACAAAAAACAGACTATATGAGGTTTAGCTCCATGACTCTGATCGACAAATACAGCCTGGTTTCCTTTGCTCCGAGCGTTCTGATCATTGCGGGCTGTGTGGCTTTCGTTGTGCTAGGCATTGGCTTTCTGCGCAAGAACATTGCCCGTGATGCGGCGGCTGCCCTCTCTGGCGACGGTCAGGCCAAGTAACAGCGTCCTCTGTTGTCCGGCCTGCGTCCTGCAGGTCGGACAGGCCCCCTGGTCACTCTGTATTTCCCTCAGTCCCATCATCGCTTGCTGACAACCGCTCAGTGCCGTCGTGCGTCATCCCTGTCTGATATCAGTGCCACCCGTATCACTATGATTTTTGCAGCGTACACACGTGCCTGTGTGGTGGCATTCGCCAATATCCTGTCAGGCTGTTGGGTGATTGTGGCTAGCAGGAGGGGCGGGAGTGTCTTGAGGGGGAGATTCCGGCCCGCAATGACTGCGGGCCGGGAGGACTGTGCTTAGCGCTTGGGCAGAACGTCCTTGAGCTGGGCATGCATTTTCAGCAGGCTCTTCTCGGTGGTATCCCAGTCGATGCAGGCATCGGTCACCGAAACGCCGTACTTGAGCTCGCTCAGGTCTGCCGGGATGGACTGGTTGCCCCAGCCAAGGTTCGACTCGATCATCAACCCAACCAGGGACTTGTTGCCCTCCAGGATCTGGTTGGCGACGTTCTCGGCCACCAGCGGCTGCAGTGCCGGATCCTTGTTGGAGTTGGCGTGGCTGCAGTCCACCATGATGTTGCGGGCCAGGCTGTTCTTTTCCAGTGCCTGTTCGCAGAGGGTGACATTGACGGAGTCGTAGTTGGGCTTGCCGTTGCCGCCGCGCAGCACCACATGGCCATACTGGTTGCCCTTGGTGCGTATGATGGACACTTCGCCGTCCGGGCTGATGCCGAGGAAATTATGCGGGTGGCTGACGGACTGCAGTGCGTTGATGGCCACGGTCAGGCCACCATCGGTACCGTTCTTGAATCCTACGGCACAAGACAGGCCGGAAGACATTTCCCGGTGGGTCTGGGATTCCGTGGTGCGCGCACCAATGGCGGACCAGGAAATCAGGTCCTGAATGTACTGGGGGGAAATTGGATCCAGGGCTTCGGTTGCCAGCGGCAGGCCCATTTCTGACAGATCCAGCAGGAGCTTGCGTGCAATGTGCAGGCCTTCCTCGATATCGAAGGAATCATCCATGTGGGGGTCATTGATCAGTCCTTTCCAGCCCACGGTGGTGCGAGGCTTTTCAAAATAGACGCGCATGACCAGGTAGAGGCTGTCCTTGACCTGCTCCGCCAGCGCCTTGAGGCGCTTGCCATACTCGATGGCTGCAACAGGGTCGTGGATGGAACAGGGGCCGATAACGACAAACAGGCGGTGGTCCTTTTTGTCCAGAATGTTGCGGATGACCTTGCGGCCTTCCATCACGGTTTCGGCCGCGGCATCGCTAATCGGCAGTTTCTGTTTCAGAGCTTCGGGCGTGACAAGCACGGAGTGCGAATCAATATTCAGGTCTTCTACGCGGATATCGGTCATGGTATTTCCCTGCAACAGCGGTGTGCTGCTTCTTTATTGCCTACGTGCGAATCTTTTTAACACATAAATCAGGAGGTTATAAGCCCAAACGGACTCATGTTCCGGTGTGGTGATACAATATCGGGTACAGCGTTGGCATCTGGATGCGAACTCCCAGGCAGCTCCGTGGTCTACCGGCTGCCATTTCGATCAACCTGTGGAAACTGGAAGCCCGTGCACTGTTTTTTCTCTGAATTAGTACGTCGTTGTCTGTGGTTCATGCTGCTGTTGCCGCTCGGTTTTACCGCCCATGCTGGCATCTTTGACCAGAACCCCTTTGCCGGGGCAGACGGCCCGCTGCAGGTTGATCAGGCCTTCAGGCTGGACGTCGAGCCACTGGGTGACGGCCGGGTAAAGCTGCTGTGGACCATCGCGCCGGACTACTACCTGTACCGCGATCGCATGGACTTTGCCAGCACCACGCAGCGTTCCGAGGTCGTGCAGCGCGTGAATGCACCGGCGGAGGAAAAAGACGATCCGCTGTTCGGCCAGGTCTGGGTCTATCACGATTTTGCCGAGGTGGAGCTGCAGCTGGCCAGTCTGGTCGGCGCTCGTACCGATGATACCCTGGCTGTGACCTATCAGGGGTGCTGGGAAGGGGGTATCTGCTATCCGCCTGTTACCCGCGATATCAGCCTGAACGATATCGCTGACAGGGCCGAAGTGTCTGCCGATGCGCAGCCTGCGGACTCTGTTGCTGGTGATGAAAGTGCCGCCGGCCCGGCTGCTGCAAGGAGCACAACCTATGCCGCCGCTTTCGAGTCTGACTTGCCTGTCAGCGAGCAGGATCGTTTCGCCGGCCTGCTGCGTGATGCCAGTCTCGTGGTGACTCTGGGTGCCTTTTTCCTGGCAGGCCTCGCGCTTGCGTTCACGCCCTGTGTTTTTCCGATGATTCCCATCATTTCCAGCATCATTGCCGACCATGGCGAGCGCATGACCACCGGGCGTGCTTTCACCCTGTCGCTGGTGTATGTGCTTGCGGTCGCCGTTACCTATACCCTGGCGGGGATGCTGGCCGGGCTTTTTGGTGCCAATATCCAGGCAGCCTTTCAGAATCCCTGGATCGTGTCCGTATTCGCGGGCATTTTTGTGCTGCTGGCCCTGTCGATGTTTGGCTTTTATGAGCTGCAACTGCCGGCCCACTGGCAAAGTCGTCTGAGTCAGGCAAGCAACCGTGGCAAGCCCGGCAGTCTGCGCGGGGTGGCGTTCATGGGACTGCTGTCGGCGCTCATTGTCGGTCCCTGCATGGCGGCGCCGCTGGCCGGCGCCCTGATTTATATCGGCCAGAGGGGCGATCCGGTACTCGGTGGGCTGGCGCTGTTCTTTCTGAGCCTGGGGATGGGATTCCCGCTATTGCTGATCGGGGCCTCGGCCGGCAGACTGCTGCCCCGTGCCGGTGCCTGGATGGCATCGGTCAAGGCGGGCTTTGGCGTATTGCTGTTGCTCATGGCTATCTGGATGCTGGATCGCATCATGGCCGATCAGTTGACGATGGCGCTGACGGCGGTAGTACTGGTGGTTTCGGCGGTGTACATGAATGCGCTGGACCGCCTGCCAGAGGCTAGTGCCAGCTGGCACCGGCTCTGGAAGGGCGTC
>JBFGZM010000061.1:0-12914 GCA_041586815.1 Marinobacterium sp.
CGCAGTAGCAGGGTGGCGCCAATAAGGATAACCGCAATAGCCGCGGCTATGATCAGGCTCATATCCATAAGTGTTTGTTTTTTGTTCGCCCTGGCGGTGGAAGTGGCGCATCATATCACTGTTGCCGGCTCAGTATAAGAGCGGCGGTTTTGTGTGATGCCAGGCGGGAATGGCGAATCGGAGGGGTGGAGGAAAGAGATGGTTTAGCTGACCACCGCGATAAGAACGCAACCTGTGACTTATTTTTATTCAGGCAGTGCAATTCTGAATCTAGGGTTTGGGGACCTTCGTGACAACGCACGGTAGTCAGCTACAGACCTCGGTATTATTTTTATTCGAGGTAATTTACCTGAGGGCACGGGCCGAATTTATTTTTATTGTTGGGCCGGCGTAACAGGTAACAGTGTTGTTGTTCTGGCCTGTAATAGAGCATTCATTGTGCCAGATTTTCTAACATGCTGTTTTTTATCTATTTGTTTGTTTTTCTGTTTCCCTTCGGATGGCGAGTAACATCAAGGTGTTACCTTTGGGAACGCTTTTGTAACCCTCCGGTGGGTATCAGGGTAACAGCCTGGCGAGGCATGGTGCGCTGATCGAGTGCTCTGCTGTGACCCTGTGTGCGTTCGAATACAGCAACGGCAGGTGCATTCCGGTTTTCTGCTGGCGGGTTGCATTGAGGTTGTTGCTGAGCGGACAGGGCAAGCTGCAGGTGTGGCCAGGGTGCGGGACAGGTCGATTGGGAAGCGGTCATTCAGCTGGCTGGGAAGCAGGGCGTGCAGGAGCTAATGTATTAAAGATGACACACGGCATGGACTGGCGATAACGGGGCATTACGTGTTTTCCGAAACAAGGCAGTGAGCAGATTCGGACGGCAAGGCATCGCGCTTGAGGTTAGGCGCAGCGGGTGATCGATTGCGGCGGTGAATTCAGCACAGAGTCTGGGTAAGCAGGCAAGGCTGCGAGGGGACAAAGGAGATGGGTGGCTGACCACTGAACCTTGCATCGCGACCTGTTGTTATTTTTATTCAGGTACAGGGATCGGAGATCCGGATGCCAGGGTTCAGTGATCAGCGCAGGCCTCATTTGTTATTTTTGTTAGAGGCGGGCTACTCGTGCGAGATCTCCACAGTTATTTTTATTCTGGAGGTCTCGCCGGTAAATGTTTTGTTGTTCTTCTTGTTTCTTGTTTTTCTTTGTCTCTAATAAAGCAGATGCTGTGCCAGTTTTTGTATCTTATTGTTATATATGGATATTTATTTTTTCGAGGCCTATTGTGTACCCTGGGTAACAGGTATTTGTTACCTCAGGGAACGTCGTGTGGGGGCTGCGTGGGTGTGGAGGTAACACCCAGGCGGTAACACTTTGTTACCGCCACGCGACCTGCCCATCATTTGCTGCGACCTTTGCGGGGTATTCCCAGCTTCTGGCGCCGCTCCCACAGACACTTGCGGCTGACGCCGAGTTTCTTGGCCAGGTCGGTTTCGCTCATTCGGTTCTGGTTTTCCAGCACAAAACGCTGAAAGTAGTCGTCCAGTGACAGGCCTGTCTGCGGCTCGCGCCGGCTGCCAGTGCTGGGTATGTCACCGGATGCATAGGCATAGCTGCGCTCAAACTGATGCAGCCGGGAGGCCGGCTCCAGGTCAAGGCCCAGCAGTTCCGTGGTGATCAGCAAGTCATCCGCCAGTATCAGTGCACGTTCGATGGCGTTTTCCAGCTCACGCACGTTGCCGGGCCAGTGATACTGGGCCATGGCTTCCAGAGTGCCTTCGCTGAAGCGCGCCGGAGCCTGTCCCATCTTGGTACAGGCTCGTTGCAGGAAACGGTTGGCAAGTATGGCGATATCGTTGCCGCGATCTCGCAGCGGGGGCATGCGCAATTCCATAACGTACAGGCGGTAGTACAGGTCTTCGCGGAACTCTCCGTTGCGGGCCATTTCCTTAAGGTTGCGGTGCGTCGCCGCGACCAGGCGCACATTGACCTGAGTTGAATGTACTGCGCCAACACGACGAATCTCGCTTTCCTGCAGGAAACGCAATAACCGGGCCTGGGCTTCCAGGGGAAGTTCGCCGATTTCATCCAGAAAAAGGGTGCCGCCATTGGCCGCTTCGATCAGGCCACTGCGGGCACTGTTGGCGCCGGTAAAAGCGCCCTTTTCGTGGCCGAACAATTCCGACTCGATCAGGGTGTCGGGAATGGAGGCGCAGTTTACCGAGATCAGGGGAGCCCTGGCGCGATCACTCTGTTCGTGGATTGCTCGGGCGACCAGTTCCTTGCCAGTGCCGGACTCACCCAGTACCAGCACGGTGGCATCGGTGCGGGCGACCTTGTTGATGCGACTCAGCAGCTCCTGCATGGGAGGGCAGGAACCCAGCAGTTCGCTCTTGCTGCCCTTGCCGGGCGCGCGGGCGACCTCGGTTTCGGTGGCCGCTGCCTTGCGGTTCAGCACATTCTCGATCGTGCGCAGCATTTCATCATGGTCAAAGGGCTTGGCGATGTAATCGACCGCCCCCAGCTTCATGGCGTCTACCGCAGAGCGCAGGCTGGCATAGCTGGTCATGATCAGGACCGGTACCTGCTTGGCCAGCGGGATCAGCTCGGTGCCCGGGGCGCCTGGCAGGCGCAAGTCACTGATAATTAGCTTGTAATCCTGCAGTTTAAAGCGGCTGGTGGCTTCATCAACGGAGCTCGCATCGTCGACCTGGTAGTCGTGACGTTCCAGCAGGCGGCGCAGGGCAGTACGGATTATCGTTTCATCTTCAACAATCAGAATACGGCTCATTCGGTTCGACCTTGGTTCCTACGTGCAGGACATGGCGCGCGTCAAAGTTCGGACGGCGGAAGTCCAGGTAAGGTGATTACCACTAGAGTGCCTTTATTCTGTTTCTTGTCGGCAGGGCTGAGTATCTCAATATTACCATAGTGCTCTTCGATAATATTGTAGACCAAGGGCAAACCCAGTCCGGTTCCCTTGCCGGGGTCCTTGGTGGTGAAAAAAGGCTCGAACAGGCGGTCCTGCAAATCTGCGGGAATGCCGCTTCCCTCGTCCAGCATGCGGATGATGACCTTCTCGTCCTCCTTGTCTGCGCTGATGCTGATCAGGCCCTCCTCGGGCGAGGCGTCACAGGCGTTGTTGAGCAGATTGACAAAAATCTGCAGCAACTGCTGCATGTCACCCACGACCTGCAGGGCCGGCGGCACGTCGTTCTGGTAGCGCTGGTGCCGGCCGCGGCTGTCGAGGGATACGAGCTGAATGGCTTCGGCGATGCAGGCATAGATATCGACGGGCTCGTGCTGGGTCACATGGTCCTGGCGCCCGGTATGAGCAAATCGGACCAGCGACTGCACGATACGGCTGATGCGTTTGGTCTGATCCAGAATCTGCTCGCCGGATTCGAGCACCAGTGGACTGTCGGTTTCGAACTTCAGATTCTGTGCCAGGCAGGCGATGCCGGTGACCGGGTTGCCAATCTCATGGGCGACGCCGGCGGCGAAGCGACCGATGGAGGCCAGGCGTTCATTATGTGCCAGCTTGTCGGCCAGCATCAGGGTGTCGGACTCGTCCTCCAGCAGTATGACCATGCCGGCGTGGGCTTTCTGTTCGCTGAGCTGAGCCTTGTGCAGGCTGAACCAGCGAGGCTGCCCCTGCAATACCAGTTTCTGGCTTTCCAGGTGGGATTGCTCACATTCGGTAAAGCGGGTGAAAAGCTCTCCCCAGGGCTCCGGCAGCGATGCCGGGCGCCAGGTCAGTACTTCGTCGACGGACAGGCCGGTGTAGTGTTCGATCTCCGCGTTCCAGAACAGGATGCGGCCGTCGCTGTCCAGAGTGCAGACGCCGACGGGCAGTTTTTGCAGCGTCAGGCGGTGGTAGCGTCGCAGTTCATCCAGCTCGGCTGCCAGGCCGCCGAGGCGCTGGTGGTACTGCTCCAGCTGTGACTCCAGCAAATGCACGTCACGTGCCCGGAATCCCTCGATCGGATCCTGCCGGTCCAGTGGTTCCAGAATGGTGGCGGCTTCCACCGGCCCGACCAGGCCGGACAGGTGCTGCTCCAGCTGGGAACGCAGGCGCAGCAAGTCCAGCGGCGACAGCACTTCATAATTGATACCCAGCTGCGCAATGGCGCTTTGCAGTTCGCGCTTTGCCGTCTCGGCACCCAGGCGTGGGCGCAGCAGGGCTTCGAAGTCTTCCACCCGGGTAGCGTTGAGGCGGATGCCCATGGGCTGTTGCATGACGTTCAGCATGCAGGCATCGGCGGCCTTGCGTTCTTCGTCGCCGGTGGGGAGCAGGCGTGATGCCACCACCAGTACCACGCAGTTGAGCAACAGGGAAAATACCGCAGACTGATGCCAGTCGTCGGTATTGAGGTCGAAATCCAGCACGCTGATATTCTGGTCCAGCGCCATGGGCAGCAACATGGTCAGCAACCAGCTGCCGGTGCCGGCACAGAGTCCCAGTACAAAGCCCCAGCGGTTAATGCCGGCCCAGAAGAGGGTGGCCAGCAGGCCTGGCAGGAACTGCAGAAAAGAGATAAAGGCGATCAGGCCGAGGAGGTACAGGGCCTCAGGGCGGGCCAGCTGGGTGTAAAACAGATAGCTGCCGCTCATCAGCACCAGAATGAGGATACGGCGCAGCCACAGCAGCCAGTTGTAGAAGCGCACATTGTCCGGCACCCGGGTCAGCGGCAGCAGCAGGTGGTTTTGCAGCATGGAGGCCATGCTGACCGTGGCGACGATGATGACACCGCTTGCCGCCGACAGGCCGCCCAGAAATGCGAGCAGTGTCAGGGTGCGGGAATCCAGCACTACGCCGATGTTAAGGATCAGGTAATCCGTTGCATTGGAGGCTTCAAGCTTGATGCCGGCCCAGAGAATGATCGGCACCGTGATCGCCATGAGGAACAGGTACAGTGGCATCAGCCATGAGGCCTTTTGCAGGCTCAGGGCAGAGGAGTTCTCCGTAAAGGCCAGGTGAAACATGTGCGGCATGACAATGGTGGTGGCAAAGAATGCCAGCAGCAGGGTGTTCCAGTTTTCGTTTTCCGGGATGTGTTGTATGCGCTCGAGCGCGGCGGGATTTTCGCTCAGCCACTGCTCCAGCCCGGCGGGCCCGCCGAGTATGGCAAACAGTGAGTAACCGGCAATGGCTAGCAATGCAACGAGCTTGACCAGAGACTCTACTGCCATGGCAACCACCAGGCCGTTGTTGCGGTTGCGCAACGAGGCATGCCGGGCGCCGAACAGAATTGCGAACAGCGCCATGACCGCACAGAAGGTCGCGGCAATAAGATCGCGCGGAGCCTCATTGTTCAGCAGGTACAGCGATTCGGCTACGGCCTGGATTTGAATCGCAAGCAGCGGCAGGGTTGCGGCGACCACCAGCAGCGAGGTGAGGGTGCCGACGGGGCCGCTGCGAAAGCGAAAGGCGAAGAGGTCAGCCAGCGAGCTGAGCTGGTGGGTGCGGGATATGCGCAGGATCGGCACCATGATGGCCGGTGCCAGGACAAAGGCCAGAGTCGCGCCCAGATATGAGGTCAGGTAGGTAATGCCGGCATCCTGCACAATGCCGAAGATGCCATAGAAGGTCCAGACACTGGTGTAGATTCCCAGCGAGAGCGCATGTATCAGAGGGTGACGTACCAGCCGCCGTGGCAGTTTGCCACGTTCCGTCAGGTAGGCGGCACCGAACAGTACCAGCAGATAACTGACACCGGCGATGAAAAGGCCGTGAATACTAAACATCCTGGTGTCCTCGGCGCATGTCTATCATCCAGCTCAGTGCAATAAGTATCAGCCAGATCAGAAAGGGTCTGTACCAGCAGGCATCGGGCTGCAACCACCAGTCGAGTAGCAGTGGGCCCGCCAGATAAAAGCCAATAATCATCAGGAGGGCGGTACGGTGCAGATACATGGGGCTCCTTAACGTCCGGACCAGGGTATCCCGCGGGTTTTGGGAATGGACGCCATACTCCAGTGTTCAACGGCCCAGCGCAACAGCTCGCTGGTGCTGGCATCGTGCAGTGCAGCATCGGGCTGCTGGCCGAGAAACTCAAGCGCGGCAATCAGCGTGGGTATTGGATTGCGTGCATCCAGCGCCGGGGCATGATTTTGCTTGCTGAGTTTCTGGCCTTCGCGGGACGTCGCTACGGGGATGTGGGCATAGCCGGGCCGGGAATGGCCGAGATAACGTTGTAGCTGAATCTGGCAGGGCGTTTCATCAAGCAGGTCACTACCGCGTAGCACGTGACTGATCTGCTGGGCGGCATCGTCCACCACTACCGCAAGCTGATAGGCAAAAAGGCCGTCACGACGCTGGATCACGAAATCGCCATGGTCCCGGGCAAGGCTGTAAGCCCGGGTGCCCTGGACGGCATCCTGCAGCTCGATCCTGCCAGCTTCGCAATGTGCGCGGATGGCGCTGGCCTGGGTGTCTGGGGGGGGCTGGTCGCGACAGTGGCCATCATACCGAATGCTGCCGGTGCGATTGATTATCTGTTTGCGCGAGCAGGTACATTGGTAGGCCTGATGCTTGTCCCGCAGCTGATCAACGGCATCACGATAGAGCGTGGCGCGCTGGCTCTGGTACAGCACCTGGCCGTCCCAGTCGAAACCGAAAGCTTCCAGGGTCGAAAGAATAAGGGCGCTGGCACCTTGCTGTTCCCGCGGCGGGTCGAGGTCTTCAATACGGACGTGCCAGAGGCCCTGGTGGGCGCGGGCATCCGCATAACTGGCAAGGGCTGCCAGCAGTGAGCCAAAGTGGAGCGGACCAGTAGGGGAGGGAGCGAAACGTCCGATATAGCGCAAGGGTCAGGATCCTACGCTGTATCCGGCCGCCGGGGGCGGCCGGTGCAGGAGCGGTTAGCCGCCGAGCTGCTTTTCCTTGATTTCTGCCAGCGTTTTGCAGTCGATGCAAAGCGTTGCGGTGGGGCGTGCCTCAAGGCGCCGGATGCCGATTTCGATACCGCAGGCATCGCAGAAGCCGTATTCGTCGTCGTCGATACGCTCATTGGCTTCGTCGATCTTGCGGATCAGTTTGCGTTCACGGTCACGGGTGCGCAGTTCGAGGCTGAATTCCTCTTCCTGGCTGGCGCGGTCGCTGGGGTCGGCGAAGTTGGACGCTTCTTCCTGCAAGTGATGGATCGTACTGTCGACTTCTTCCATCAACTGCCGTTTCCAGGCATTCAGAATCTGACGAAAATGCTCGCGATGAGCATCGCACATGTACTCTTCACCCGTATCAAGATCATAGGGCTTAAAGTGCGTAAACTGAGAATCATTTGTTGGCATAGTCTTGCCTCACGTCTCCGAGTCCTCCGAACTGCAACAGTCCGGTTCGGTTATCCCTTCTGCCTGTAAGCCGTGCAAGCGCCGGCACTGGAAGGCGACGAAGTTACCAGAACCCTTTTCAATAGGCTAGCCTTTATAACCAAATTCGCCAGTGCCGCTGCGCTAGCGCCACGGGGGGCTGCGGGCGTTATAATGCCGAGCTTTCAGGCTGAGGAGCGAATGCCGATGGCAGGGCGCTGGAGTGATCGGGTTGCTGATATTGAATCCTTCAAGGTGATGGATTTGCTCAAACGTGCCCGCGAGCTGGAATCCCTGGGGCACGATGTGGTGCACATGGAAGTGGGGGAGCCAGACTTTCCGACCGCGGCACCGATTGCCGCGGCGGCAAAGAATGCCATTGATCAGGGGTATACCCAGTACACGCCGGCGGCGGGCATAGAGCCACTGCGCGCGGCCATCTCCGGTTTTTATCGCCAGCGCTACGGCCTGGACATCGCGCCGCAGCGGATTATTGTCACGGCGGGTGCGTCCGGCGCCCTGCTGATGGTATTCGCGCTACTGGCCAACCCGGGCCGGACCTTCATGATGAGTGATCCCGGCTACCCCTGTAACCGGCAGTTTCTGCGCCTGATCGAGGCTCGAGCCCAGCTGGTGCCGGTGAATGCGGACTGCAACTTCCAGCTCACGCCTGCGCAGGTTCGTGGGCACTGGAACGACAGCACCGCCGGTGTTCTGCTGGCCTCACCGGCCAATCCGACAGGTGCGGTACTGAGCGAAGCCGAGCTCTCGGCGCTGGCCGCGGCGGTACATCGCCAGGGTGGTCATCTGGTGGTGGATGAGCTTTACCATGGCCTTACCTATGGTTTCGATGCGACGACCGTGTTGCAGGTGGACCCAGAGGCTTTCGTGATTAACAGTTTCTCCAAATACTTTGGCATGACGGGCTGGCGACTGGGCTGGATTGTTGCGCCGGAGTTTGCAGTGCCGGAGCTGGAAAAGCTGGCGCAGAATCTCTATATCTCGCCGTCTACAGTGTCGCAGTACGCCGCTCTGGCCGCTTTCGAGCCGCAAACGCTGGAAATACTGGAGGCGCGCCGGCATGAGTTCGGCGCGCGCCGTGATCGCCTGGTGCAGGGCTTGCGCGAGCTGGGTCTGGGGGTACCGGTGGTGCCGGAGGGAGCCTTCTATGTCTATGCCGATGTTAGCCATCTGACCGGCAATGCGTTTGAGTTCTGCTGGGATCTGCTTGAGTCCGAGCACCTGGCCGTGACCCCGGGGCTCGATTTTGGCCAGCATCGCGCGAATGACTTTATCCGCTTCTCCTATACCACGAGTCTGGAGCGCATCGAGCTCGGGCTTGAGCGCCTGCGCCGGCGACTGGCACGCTGATGCAGTTCCCTGATCTGATAGAAGGTCGCCTGATTCGGCGTTACAAGCGTTTTCTGGCGGATGTCGAACTGCCAGACGGACAGCAGGTGACAGCACACTGTCCCAATACCGGTTCGATGCGCAATTGTGCCGAGCCTGGCAGCCGGGTGTGGCTGCAGGACTCCGGCAACCCGAAGCGCAAGTACCCGCTGGGCTGGGAGCTGGTGGAAGTGGAAGGCCACCACCTGGCCTCCATCAATACCGGGCGTGCCAATGCATTGGTGCGCGAAGCCATCGAGCAGGGGCGTATTGAAGAGCTTGGCGGGTATGGCAGCATTCGCCAGGAAGTGCCCTACGGCGAAGAGCGCAGTCGAATTGATCTGTTGCTGACACAGGGCGCTGCGGCCGATGCCTGGGTTGAAATCAAGAATGTGACATTGCTTGAAGCCGGCGGCTGGGGCAGTTTTCCTGATGCAGTGACGCTGCGCGGGCAAAAGCACCTGCGCGAACTGATGCTGCTGGCCCGGCAGGGCGTGCGGGCAGTGTTGCTGTTTTGTGTGCCCCACGGAGGCATCGAGCGGGTTCGGCCTGCCGATGCGGTTGACCCGGCTTATGGCCGCCTGTTGCGTGAAGCGAGCGACGGTGGTGTGGAATTGCTGGCCTATGGCGCCACACCGACACCCCGGGAACTGGTACTGAATCGTCGACTCGACATTGTGCTTTAGCTTGGATTAGCACTCGTTCAGAGCAGCACGATTTGCCCGTCGATCTGGCTGAAGTGCACTTGTGTTAACGCCTGGCCGTTACAGGGGCCGGCAATGCACTCTCCGGTGTCGATTTTGAACAGGGCGCCGTGGGTGGCACACTGGATGAAGTTGCCCTCGAAGTCGAAAAACTGGTCAGGTTGCCATTCGAGCTCGACCCCCCGGTGTGGGCAGCGGTTCTCATATACGAAGAAACAGCCGTTGTGGTGCACGGCGACCAACGCACGGCCATCCAGTCTAAAGCCACGGGCACTCTGTGGCGGAATGTCGCCGGTATTGCACAGAACAGTCATGTCGGATCCAGAATGAGCGGGAGTAAATCACACTTGAGGCCTGCTCACCCACAGGTGGACAGCTGACCTCTATAATGCGCCTCTACGAATGCTAAGAGAGCCCGAATCCGCGTGCAAGGCCCGATCACCTGCAAATCCCTGCGCCCACTGCTGCTGATGCTGCTGGTATCGGGAGGCGTACATATTGTGCTGGCGGCATCCTGGTTTTTTCAGGGGGACGGCGCTGCGGTGCACGCTACCTTGAGCGGGTCAGCAGGTGAGCCGCGCATCCGGGTCAATATGGACGCCACCGGACACCCCGCGTCAGCAACAGCTGCGGCTTCGCAAGCACCGGTAGCCAAGCCCGATCCAGTAGCCCCCGCCAAGCAACCTGCCAGTGTAGTGGCGCCAGTCCCGAATTCTGCTCGGGCACCGTCAGAATCACAGCCGGAGCCGGAGCCGGAGCCGGAGCCGGAGCCAGAACCAGAACCAGAACCAGAACCGGAACCACCGTCGGAACCGGAACCCATACCGTCCCCCTTCCCAGAGCCTCTGCCCGTCGCGGATTCCATGGTGGCTGCGGCGGGTGCGCCAGGGCCCAAAAAGTCCATGGCCGGCATGCAGGTGGATGAAGGACCGGTTGAACAGAAACAGGCGAGCTGGCGCCTATCGCCCCGCCCCCCGGAGTATCCCCCGTTTGCACGGCGCCGCGGCCAGGAAGGCGATGTCCTGCTGCGACTGGATATTGACGCCGAGGGGCAGATAACGGCGGCGCGCGTGCTGGAATCGTCCGGTTCGCCGTTGCTGGACAGGGCCGCACTGGCGGCGGGGGCGGGCTGGAGCCTGTTGCCGGCACGAATCAATGGCGTCGCGGTGGCGTCCTATGTGAAAATCCCGGTCCACTTCCGGCTGAACCAGTGACCGATAACGCCATGATTTCTCGCGTATGCATGCCTTCACGCCGGCTGGGTCTGCTGTTATGGCTGCTGTTGCCACCGATCATGCTGGCCTCCCTCTGGGTGGGGCCCGTATCACTCTCTTTTGATGCATTGCTGCAGCCTGGCTCGCGGGACTGGCTTATTCTGTTTGAACTGCGCCTGCCTCGGCTGCTGATGTCACTGGCGGCGGGGGCTGTGCTTGCCATCACCGGGGCCTCGATTCAGGCGCTGTTTCGCAACTCCCTCGCGGATCCAGGCCTGATCGGTATCAGTGCCGGTGCTGCGCTGGCAGCTGTGGCAGTGCTGGTTTTTGGCGGTCGCTGGCTGCTGGGCCCTCTGGGGCCTGTGCTGGTTCCGCTGGCGGCCTTTGTCGGTGGTCTGGTGGTCACGGCGCTGGTGCTGCACATTGCTCGCACGCCCCGGGGCGTGTCGGTGACCACGATGCTGCTGGCCGGTATTGCGCTGAACAGCATTGCGGCGGCAGCGATTGGCGTCATGAAGTATTTCAGTGATGAACTCTCGTTGCGCCAGGTGACCTTCTGGCTGCTGGGCAACCTGCACAGCACCGACTGGAACAGTGCGCTGCTGCTGCTGGCCATCGGGGGGCCGGTACTGCTGCTGTTGCTGCGCGAGGCTCGGCAGCTCAATCTGCTGCTGCTGGGTGAGGCCCAGGCACGTCTGCTGGGGGTCGTGACATCGCGCCTGCGCGGGCGCCTGGTGCTGCTGGTGGCCCTGGGGGTTGGCACCGTGGTATCTCTCGGTGGTCTGATCGGTTTTATCGGCCTGGTGGTACCGCACCTGGTGCGGTTGCTCTGTGGCCCGGACAATCGGGCACTGTTGCCGCTCTCGGCGCTGCTTGGTGCACTCATGCTGACCCTGGCCGATATCCTGTCGCGGCTGCTGGTCAGCCCGGCGGAGCTGCCCATTGGTATTGTCACGGCGCTGATAGGCGGGCCTTTCTTTCTGTTCATGATTCTGTACCGGCAACGGAGGCACGCATGACGCTGCAGGCGGCGGGTCTGACACTGCGACGCAACGCACGGACGCTGCTGCAGTCGGTGGATGTGATGTTGCAACCGGGTTCGCTGACGGTGGTACTGGGACCCAATGGCGCGGGGAAAACCACCTTGCTGAATCTGCTGGCGGGGCTGGAGCAGCCGAGTGCAGGGTTCGTGCGCCTGGACGGGCGGTCGCTCATGGCAATGGGTGCACTCGAGCGGGCCCGCCAGCTTGCGGTCATGACCCAGGACCAGCCGCTGGATTTTCCGTTTGGTGTCGAGGAAGTGGTTACGCTGGGAGTCTATCCGCTGGGACTTGGTCGGGAGGAGGAGCGGGTACACTGCCAGGCCTGGTTGCAGCGGCTGGAACTGCGGGGATTGGCTCAGCGCGACTATCTGAGCCTGTCCGGCGGTGAGCGACAGCGCGTCCAGTTGGCACGAGTGCTGGCCCAGTGCGGCGAACAGACAACGGCGCTGTTGCTCGACGAGCCCGTCAGTTCAATGGATTTGAAGCATCAGCACCTGTGTATGCGGCAGTTGCGGGCACTGGCTGATGCCGGCGCAGCGGTGCTGGTGATCCTGCACGACCTGGCGCTGACTGCGCTCTATGCCGATGCGGTTCTGTTACTGAAAAAGGGCCGGGTGCTGGCACAGGGGGGCATGCAGGAGATCATGACGACGCCGAATCTGAGTGCGCTGTTCGACGTCCATGTCGAGGTCAGCCAGGCAGGCGGGGGATTGCGCTTCAGTTCGTCACTCGCAGATGACGCCGTCCTGCTTTAGGCGGTCTGTCAGCAGAAACAGTGCTTCATCATCGTCGGTGTAGACGGCAACGGTACGCTCCAGCTCGTCATCCTGTAGCGGATGCTGCATCTTCTTTTGCTGGTGCATTACGGTGATATCGGCATCGGAGGCGTCCACACCTTTGGCTTTTCTTCGCTTGAGACGGGCTTCGATCAGCTTCTGTTCACAATGACAGCTGATAATACGGAAGGGTACCCCCAGCGAGTCGGCGAGTTCTGCGTAGCTGATGCGCGGTCGCTGGCGAATGAAGGTGGCATCAACCACCACTGTATAACCGGCGCGCAGCATTTCGCGCGTGGTATCGAACAGCTGGTGATAGGTGCGCACGTTCATTTCCTGGCCGTACAGATCGAGCTTGCCGCCCTTGAGGCTGAGCTCGCGGTACAGACGCTTGCGTTCGATATCGGAGCGGATGCGGATGGCGTCGATGCGTTCCACCAGCTGTCCGCTGATATAGCTCTTGCCGCTGCCCGACAGTCCGTGCATCAG
>JBFGZM010000062.1:0-12787 GCA_041586815.1 Marinobacterium sp.
GGTGTTGGGTTACGCCCCTGCGGGGCTAACCCTACGCTGTGCGGCGTTGTTCTCCCGGCGTCATTGCGAAATGGCGCCGGTAGCTGCGACAGAAATGGGACGCCGAGGCAAAGCCGCAGGCGACCCCCACCTCACCGACGCCCAGATCCGATTCGCACAATAGCTGCCGCGCCCGTTCCAGGCGCAGTTGCAGGTAATAGGCCGAGGGCGACGCACCCAGATAACGCAGACACAGGCGTTCGAGCTGGCGCAGCGAGATATGGGTGCTGCGGGCCAGATCTGCCGGTGTCAGCGGTGTTTCCAGATGCTGCTCCATCAGGGTCAGTACCCGGATCAGGCGCGGATGATGGATATTGAGCTGGCGGGGCACGCCAATGCGCTGGCTGTCCGAGGCCGGGCGCATGCCGTTCTTGAGGCACTGGTCGCAAATCTTCAGTGCCAGCGCAGTGCCGGAATGCTGCGCGATCAGGTGCAGCATCATGTCCGTGGCAGCGGTGCCGCCGGCGCAGGTGATGCGGTTGCGCCCGATCTCAAACAGTTCCGGACTGATCAGAATATTGGGGTATGTTTCCTGAAATGCCGGTATGGCTTCCCAGTGCAACGTCACGCGATGTCCCTTCAGCAGGCCCGCCCGGGCCAGCAGGTGGCAGCCGGTATCCAGAGCGCCCAGCAGGCTGTTGCGCCGGTTAAGGCGGCGCAGCCAGTCGATGAGCACGGGGCTCTGGTGGCGTTCGGGATGAAAACTGGCATTGACGAACAGGTTGCGTGGCGTGTCGACGGCGGCGATGTCCAGGTGCTGCTGCAGTGCCATCTGGTTGCTGGCAATCACGGCCTGGCCGCTCTCGCTCAGACACTGCCAGCGATACAGTTCCCTGCCGGCCAGCCGGTTGGCGATACGCAGCGGCTCGATGGCCGAGAGCAGGGAGACCATGGCGTATTCGGGCAACAGCAGAAAGGACACCGTGATCACGCCATCGGGGTCGGGGTGCAGAGCCGAAGGTGCTGCGCTTGCATGGGGGAGCGCCGTAATTTCAGGCGGGGTGGATGAAAGCATGCTGACTCCTGTTGATCCTGAACCAGTATGTATAGCTGATCATAAAAAGAAACCGCCGCGGCACAGGCCGCGGCGGTTTGGTTTCAGTCCCAGTGTGCCTGGTACATCAGTCCGGCTGAGGCGCGGCCCGTGGGGCGCCGAGCACGCCGGCCTCCTGCCACAGTGACTTCAGTACGCCAAAGGTCATGGCCAGTATAACCAGGCTGAGCGGCAGGGCCGCGGCCATCAGTGCTGTTTGCAGGGCGCTCAGGCCTCCGGCCAGCAGCAGTACGGCGGCCACCAGGCCGATGACGATGCCCCAGAAAATGCGGAACAGCTGCGGCGGCTCGTCGTTGCCCAGAGACAGGATGGTGGTCAGCACCAGGGTGCTGGAGTCCGATGAGGTCACAAACCAGCTCATCAGCAGGAACACCAGCAGTGCCGAGATGATCCAGCCCAGGGTGCCATCGCCAGCAATGCCATCGGAGCTGGCAAAGAGTGCCGCCGGCAGGTTCCAGGCGTTGACCAGGTCGACCAGACCGGCGGTACCGGGGCCGTTGGCGGCATTCAGTTCCTGCCACAGGGCGGTGCCACCGAAAATGCCGAGCCAGACAAAGATCACCAGGGTGGGCACCAGCAGTACGCCGAGCACGAACTCGCGCAGGGTGCGGCCCTTGGAAATGCGGGCGATAAACAGGCCAACAAAGGGAGCCCAGGCCAGCCACCAGCCCCAGTAGAAGACGGTCCAGCCGTTCTGCCAGCTGGCCGGGCCTTCTTCTTCGGGGAACCAGAGTCCCATCTGCGCGAAGTTGGCCAGGTAGTCGCCCAAAGACTCGGCGAAGAGGCTCAGCAGCCAGGTGGTCGGGCCTGCGAACAGGAAGAAACCGATTACCAGCAACGAGATGATGATGTTCCACTCGGAAATGATCTTGATGCCACGGTTAACACCGGAGATGGCGGACAGGATCGAAATAACCGAGATCAGCGCGATCAGCGTCAGCTGGGTGTTGAGGCCGGGGTCCACGCCGATCAGACGCTCAAGCCCGACAGCCATCTGGCTCACGCCAAGCCCCAGGGAGGTGGCGACACCGAAAACGCAGCCTACTACGCCGAGCAGATCAACGGCATGACCGATGGGGCCATAGATACGATCACCGATAAAGGGGTAGAGCGTCGAGCGCAGTGCCAGCGGCAGTTTCTTGCGGTAGGCGAAGTAGGCCAGCGACAGGCCGACGATGACGTATACCGCCCAGCCGTGGAAGCCCCAGTGGAAGAAGGTGACGCGCAGGGCGTCGACCGCACGGTCGTGGCCGATGGCGGTGGCACCTGCCATGTCGGCGTAGGGATTGTTGGGATAGCCGAAGGCACCGCTGTTATCGAGGTAGAAAATGGGTTCGGCGACGCCGAAAAACAGAATGCCGATACCGATACCGGCGGAAAACAGCATGGAAAACCAGGCGAAGTTGCTGAATTCGGGGCGGCTGTCGTCATCGCCCAGGCGGGTATTGCCGTGGCGGCTTACCACGATGTAGCAGCAGGTGATGATCAGGAAAACCACTGTCACAAGGTAGTACCAGCCAAAGGTAGCTTCGATCCAGCTGCGGGCAGTGCCAAAGATACTGCTGGCCAGCTCCGAGTTGGTACCGGTAAATAACACGAAGGCCAGTATCAGCGTGGCGGCGCTCAGGGTCATGCCTTTGTGCATGTCCTTGAACAGGCCATGGCGGGCGATCAAATCAGCCTTGAAAATGGCACTGCCACTTTCCGGTTTTTGTCGTTCTATAGACATTGGGCTTACCTCCGGGGAGTCATAATTCGAATGGTGCGTTGGGCTAAACGGATAAGCTATCTCCTGAGGGTGGATCGAAAAGGCGCAACGAACGGCGGGCCGCTCGTTGCGCCAGCCTGTTAGCGGCGGATGCCGTGTTCGTCGCGGTATTCCTTGAGTGTCTGCATGATGCGGATAAGGCAATCATCCCGTTCCTGGATCAGCTCATTGATGCTGGCGCCGTTGGCCTGGGTCAGGCAGCCGGCTACCATATCGTCTTTCAGCTGCTGTGTCAGTTCTGGGGCGTCGAGGCGAGTCCAGGGTTCCTTGAGGGATTCCTCGAAATGATCCAGCAGATGCGCCATGCCGCCCTGGCCACCGCCCAGGTGATAGGTCAGGCAGTGGCCCATGATGGCCCAGCGCAGGCCCGGCCCGTAGGCGATGGCCTTGTCGATGTCTTCCACCGAACATTCATTGTTGGCCACCATGTGCAGGGCTTCGCGCCACAGCGCTTCCTGCAGGCGGTTGCCGATAAAGCCCGGCAGTTCCTTGTCCATCTTGGCAACCTGTTTTTCGATTGCCTCGTAGAAGGCGGCGGTCCAGTCGACCACGTCCTGGCTGGTGCGCTCGCCACCGCAGACTTCGCAGAAGGGCACCAGGTAAGGCGGGTTGAACGGATGGCCCACGACAAAGCGCTCGGCCTGGTGCTGGATTTCCACCGCCATGTCGGACATCGCAAAGCCAGAGGTGCTGGAAATGATCACCACTTCAGGCGGCGCCACACGGTCCAGCTCTGCGAACAGGGCGCGCTTGGCATCGAGATTTTCCGGGGTGCTTTCCTGAATCACCTGCACGCTGGTGGCCATCTCTTCCAGGCTGTCGGCAAAGCGCAGGCGATCCGGGCTTGCACCTTCGCGCAGGCCCAGTTTCACCATGGTCGGCCAGATGTGATCCACCATGGCCAGCAGCTTTTCGCGGGCGTTGGGGCCGGGATCATAGGCGACCACATCCATGCCCATGCGCAGGAAGTGCAGCGCCCAGGCGCCGCCGATTACGCCGGTACCAAGGACGCCGGCTTTGGTGACTTCAGTAGGAAGAGGACGATTCATCATGTTGCTCCGAAGTGGGCCCGGCACGGCGTGTGATGCGTGCGGGCCCGGTGATTCTGTGTGGGTTATGGAATGGTTCGGGCGCGGCTGGCCTTACTGGGTGCCACGCAGGCGCAGCTTCTGGCGAGCTTCGCTGGGGCTGAGGATGCGTGAACCCATGTTCTCGACGATATTCACCGCGCGCTCGACCAGCTGGCCGTTGGTGGCGAACTCGCCCTTGCCCAGGTAGAGGTTGTCTTCCAGGCCGACGCGAACATGGCCGCCCAGCAGCGTTGACTGTGCGGCCCAGGGCAGCTGGTTGCGACCCAGGGCAAAGGCGGTCCAGTTGGTGTCGGCGGGCAGCATGTCGACCATGCCCTTGAGCAGGCTCAGTTCCGGCGGCGTGCCCCAGGGAATGCCCTGGCACAGCTGGAACATGGCGTTGTCGTTGATCAGGCCTTCTTTCATCATCTGCAGTGCGAACCAGAGGTTGCCGGTATCGAAGATCTCCAGCTCTACGGTGACATCCAGCTGCTGAATGCGGGCCGCGGCCTTGCGCAGCATGTCCGGCGTGGAGATGTACACCAGGTTGCTGTCGCCGAAATTGACCGAACCGCAGTCCAGCGTGCAGATCTCGGGCTTGAGCTCTTCAATGTGTACCAGACGCTCCAGGCCGCCAACCAGATCGGTTTCCGGGCAGAAGGCGGTCGGGTTTTCCTCGGGGCCTATATACAGATCACCACCCATGCCTGCCGTCAGGTTGATGATGACGTCGCAGTCGGCGGCCCGCAGGCGCTCGCAGACTTCGGCGTACAGATCCAGGCGGCGCGAGCACTGCTTGGTCTCAGGGTCGCGCACATGCATATGGGCAATGGCGGCCCCGGCATTCCACGCCTCGATGGCGGCATCGGCGATCTCTTTCGGGGTGACCGGCACGTGGGGGCTGCGGTCGGCGGTATCGGCGGCGCCGGTAACAGCGCAGGTGATGATGACGTCCTGATTCATGGCGGTTCTGACTCTTTAAAAGTTTTGTGGTGCCGGGTGGCAGTGCATAGGCTTCCACCTGCGTCCGGCGTGCTAGTAAAGTTACGCTGATCGGTGTGTTTTTTTTGTCTACATTCGATGGTTATTTTATAAAATACGACTATTTTGGTGCTGTGTCGCGAATGGATACGAAGTACCTTTTTGCGTCAGAAACGCGGCTGAAAAGACTGTGGTACGGGCCTTTGGGGTTTTTGCCCCCACACAGTCATTTCCATGGCAGCGTATCTATTGCGGCAGGTATTTTTGGCTCCAGGAGGTTGCTGCAACGCCCGTGCTGAGCATCGTTTCGATCTCTGTGCTGGTGAAGCCGGCGTTTGACAGAAGGGCCCTGGTGTCACTGCCGTATTTGCGCATGGGAGCGGGCAGGATGACCTTGCCCACCTGTGGGCGAATTGAGTTCGGCGCGATCAGATCGACGGTGTGTCCGCAGGGGTGATTTTCGTCGCGAATAAAGGCGACACTGGCAGGCCCGGCCAGATCGATGCCGCTTTCCGCCGTCATCAGTGACTGTTCACGCAACTGGCTCATGGTCGCCAGTGGCTGGCAGCCGATATCGACAGCCCCCAGAACCTGCTGCCAGTGCGACCGTGTATGGGCACCAAAGCGCTGCTCCAGCTGTGCCTCTGCGGCCGGGTTATCGTCAACGTTCAGGTTGTCCAGTGCCAGTGCCGTTCTGAAAGCCTCCAGTCTGCGGGCCCGGTCAACCGCGAGGAAGAACCAGCCATCGCTTGCCTGGTAGCACCGGTACAGCGCATGGGCGCCCTTGATCCCGCGCCCGCTGGGTTCGTTGAACGGTGCCCGGCCCTCGTAGTCGTACATGAAGGGCAGCTGGATCAGCTGGCCGGCGGCGACCAGCGAACTGCGTGCCACCGACCCTCCAAATCCCCGGGCACGCTTGATCAGTGCCACACCGACCGCCAGCGCGGCGCAATAGCCGCCCAGCACATCAATAGTGCCGAAGTGGGCGTGCTCCTCTGGCGTTTCCATGCCACCACCGAAGCGACACATGATGCCGGTACTGGCTTGCACCAGGTCGTCATAACCCGGATCGTTGCTGCGCGGGCCGATGGCCGGGCCTCCCCAGGCATCGAACTGGCAGAGAATCAGCTGCGGATTCGCCCGTTGCAGACGTGCGGGTGTCAGGCCCAGGCGCTGGAGCTGAGCGTCACTGGCATTGATGGTAATGACATCGATATCCGGCAGCAGGCGGTCCAGCACGGCCTGTCCCTGGGGTGACTTCAGGTCGAGTAGTAGACTGGATTTGCCCTGGTTGGCCTGCATGCCAAAAACGGTACTGTTCCAGGGGTCGAGAGCCGGTTCCACCGGGCCCACGCTGATCACTTCGGCACCAAAGCGGGTCAGGGTGCCGGCGATGGTTGGGCCGGCGATCACATTGGTCAGGTCCAGAATCCTGATCCCGTCGAGCCAGCCCTTTGACTCTGTTGCCTGGGCATCTGTGCCGTGCGATGCGGGCTGTTTGCGCCAGTGTGCCAGTGTGGCCCGTATGGGGGCGTAATCCCGGTTGGGCTGCTGTGCCGGCTGTTTGTGCGTTGCACCATCGTCGTCGTCGAGCCAGCAGATATTACCGGGCTGGCGCAGAGTACCCAGCACGGGGTCTTCGATATCCAGGAGGTTTTTCGAGAGTACGGCGTGCTCCGAATGTAGCCACTCCTGTGTGGTTCGGTGGGCGCAGCCCGGAATCCCGGCGTCGCCGAAGCATCGCTCCCACTCGGCCGCCGTGCGGGTCTTGAATGCGGCTTTCATGCGTGTGGACACAAAGTTTGCCCAGCTGCGCGACAGTGGATAGGACAGCAGGGTGCAGTCGGCGCCCTGGGGCCAGTCGGCGAGATCAAGGTAGGGGTTGTGTGTGGGGATTCCGGCCGCGTGAATGTCGTCCCAGAGCCCCAGCAGTTTCAGGCAACCGATGGGGTGGCGGCTATGGGACGAGCAGACTGCGTAGAACGGGCGGCCATCCTTGCAGGTGTAAGTGCGATAGAAGGGGTCGAGAAATTCCTGCAAGTCTTCGTAGTTCAGATTCAGTGGCTCGCCACAGGCGCGCCGGCGTTCGATCTCTTTTTCGCGGGGTGACTTGTAGCGCTCGGGCAGGTTCTCGATATGCATCGAGTTGTAGGCCAGGCCTTCCATCAAAGCGGCGGAAATCGGGACTTCGATTATATCGCCCACACCGGTGCTTTCGCGGGCGAACAGGGCCAGAGTCACGGCGGTGGCGCCCAGTACTGAGGCATAGGCCGAGGCCAGTGGCAGCGGCGAGAAAGAGGGGTTGATCCCCATCAGGATACGGTTCAGGCCCATGTCGGTAAACTGGCCAACCGCCGCCGCAATCACACCCTCCCAGGCCGGTACACCAGCATAGTTTTCATCGCGGGCAGCAAACCCTGGCAGAGACAGGTAAACCAGCCCGGGGTTGTCCTTGCGCAGGTCATCCGCGCCGAGTCCCAGGCGCTGCATGACACCGGGACGGAAGTTTTCTACCACCACATCGGCATGCAGGGACAGATCCCGGGCCAGCTGCAGATCCGTTTCATCGGCAAGATCCAGACTGATGCGCTGTTTGCCGCGATTGAGAATGGCATCAGCCGGGTTGTCCCAGCGCGGTCCGCCTGGCGGATCTATATGCACTACATCCGCACCCTGATCAGCGATCATCATTGCGACCGCAGGGCCTGCTATGTACTGGCCGAAGTCAACGACACGGATACCGGCAAGAGGGCGCTTGTTACTGGTGTTCGACGTTTTCATACATGTCTCTGCGTTTGTTGGCCTGGTTTTATCCATCCTATGAGATTGATTTGCCGGCGCATATCGGATTATTTTTCACTCTACGTTCGATAATTTTGCACACCTGTAAAGGGCTGCTGGAGGCGGGTAAATGGACATACAGGCACTGAAAACCTTTCTGACACTGGCGGAGTTGCAGCGCCTGAGCCTCTGTGCCGAGCAGCTGTGTCTGACCAAGTCCGCCGTCAGTGCCCGCATCAGGCAGCTGGAAGAGCAGCTCGGTGAGCCACTGTTCACTCGCAGCGCCCGTGGCATGCAGCTGACCGACGCCGGTCGGGGCTTCTATCGTCATGCAATGGTGATGCATCAGCGTTGGGTGCGTGCGAAGCTGGAGATCAGCGAGAAAAACAGCCGTGCCCAACGCTTGCGCATGGGCACACACACCTCATTGGCCAATGACCTGCTGCTGGCCTGGGGCAGCGCCATGCGGCAGCGTTTTCCCAGGCTGAGCCTTCACCTGGAAGCGGACTATTCGAATGAAATCGTGCGGCTGGTCGCGCAGGGGGCACTGGATATCGGCTTGATTTTCGTCGCGGATACAACCGCCGGGCTGGTGGTGGAACAGGTGTTGGAGGATCGCCTGATCATGGTATCCAGCGAGGCCGCAACACTCGATCAGGTGAGTGCGCACAGCTACCTCTATCTGGATTGGGGCTGGGGGTATAACGCAGCACACACCGAGCGCCTGCCGCAGCTGCAGAACAGTCTGCTGTCCTGCGGCAAGGCGGACCTGGGGTTGCCCTGGCTGCTGCAAAATGGTGGCACGGCCTACTTGCCTGCGCGCATGCTCAGAGAGCCGCTGGCGAGTGGTGTGCTGTGTAAGGTGGAGGGCGCACCGGAGTTCAAGCGACCGATATTCGCCACGTTCGCTGCGGATACAGCGGATTCGGGATTAAGGGATGCGGCGCTCGATGAGCTGGCGGCATTGAGTTTTTAGGCGATTGGGCTCGGGGGGTCAGCGCTCCCGGCTCGGGCTCTTGTCAAAGCGCTGTTGGTAGCTGCGGGTAAAGTGGGAGAGGGAGGCGAAACCGCAGGCGACGGAAATGTCAGTGACACTCTGGCTGGTTTGCTGCAGCATCCAGCGGGCCAGTTGCGTGTCTTCGGCGTCGTCCTTGCCACGGCCGGCGGTGCCGGCGGCGCCGGTAACAGCGCAGGTGATGATGACGTCCTGGTTCATGGCAATTCTGACTCTTTAAAAGTTTTTGTGGTGCCGGGTGGCAGTGCCTAGGCTTCCACCTGCGTCCGGCGTGGAAGTAAAGTTACGCTTCTGGCAGTTATTTGTCTGTATTCGATTTATTTTTTAACAAGTACGACTATTTTTGTGGTGTGTCGCAAACGGGTAAGAAGTACCTGTTTGCGTCAGCAACAGGAGCAGGCAGCTCTTGCGGGCTGCCTGCACTCCGCTAGTCCGTGGTCAGCTCGCAGGCCTGGACGGTTTGGCGCCTGAGGCGCTGCACAAAGGCGACACTGAGGGCGAAGATACCCAAAGCCACCGGAATGGCCGCGACCGAGATCAGGGTCAGAATGACCTTGAAGATATCGCCATCGAGCCAGTTGATTACCACTGCGAGGGTGGCCATGGCGATGATCCAGAAGGCGCGGGATCGCTCAACGGTAAGCATTTCGCACACCAGCCCGGCGGAGTCTGCGCTGGTGACAAAGAACAGCAGGATATTGAGCGCCAGTATGGCCGAAAGCACGCCATGGCTATCCAGGCTGGCCATCAGTTCAAAGACGTCATTGGCGCCGGCTTCGAGGCTGCCCAGTCCGAAGACGGTGAACCAGAGGCAGGAGAACAGGCTGGGCACCAGCATCACTCCGAGCACGAGTTGGCGCAGGGTGCGGCCCCTGGAAATACGGGCGATAAAGACCCCGGTAAAGATAAACCAGCCATACCAGGAGGCTTCGAAGGCATAGAGCCAGTCGGCGAGCCAGGCCTTGCGCTCGGTGTCGCCAAGGCCGATATCGGTGGCCATGGCCGGGTAACTCAGCAGATAGTCCGGCAGCAGGCGAGCAAAGGTCGTGAGGATATTACCGGGGTTGGTCAGCAGGAAAACGCTGACCATCAGCACCAGGGCGAACAGGCTGTTGTAGTTGCTCAGCCACTTGATGCCGCGGTTGAGACCGGAGGCACTGGAGGCAATGGCGAAACCGGTCAGCACGACGATGATAAGGGTGGGGCTCACATTCAGGCCCAGGAATTGTGCCAGGCTCTTCTGCAGTGGTTCGGCGGCGTAGGAGAAGGTCAGCGACAGGCCAATGACCGTCGATACCACCAGGCTAACAAGGTTGAGTTTGCTGAGAAAACCGCCGCCAAGGAGACTTTCGGCGGGTTTGGCAATGTTCAGGTTATACATGGCGTGGGCAAATATGACGCCTATGGTGAGGTAGCCGGCCCAGGCCAGCAGTCCCCAGTGGTTGAAGGCGTAAAGCAAGGCCTGGTCGGTACTGTTGCCGGCCTCGACGTGGTAGCGAGGCTCGAGCACGCCCCAGGTGACCAGACCGATGCCCATGCCGGTGGAAAACAGCATGCCAAGCCAGGCGGGGGTGGAAAATTCGGTGGGTCCTTCACCGAAGCGCAGACGACCCAGCGGGGTCAGCATCACCAGGATGAACCCTATCGAGACGACAAAGGCCGGGTAGGTGAAGATGAACCCCAGATTGCCGATCACGTTGAGCTTGATGGCATTGAGCAGGAGCTGAAAGGGCCCTGGCGCCAGGGCGGCAAAGCCGATGAGGGCAAAGATCGTCACGACCGTGGCGATGGTGGTGCTGAGATTCTGTTTCATGGGGCATCTCTGTGTTTTTGTGGTTATTGCTGTTGTAAGGCGGGGCTGTGGCGCAAGGCGGCTATGACAGCGGCAATCGGGCTGCCAGGGCGGCGCAGAACTGCTGCCAGGCCCGGGCCATGACGGGCAGCGCCTCGTGGGCATGCAGGCAGCCATGCAACATGTCGGGTGCCAGGTGATAGCCCACGCCGGCGCCGGCCTGTCGCCAGGCCTGGATAGCTTGTTCCAGCGGGGCGGTCAGCGGGTCCCGTTCGACTGCAAGTACCTCGATGCGCCTGGCGGGCGGTTGCAGACCATTGCCCGGGGGGGCGTCCTGCCTGATCAGTTCCCAGGCGGCCTGGACATCGGCGCGGCTGAGCAGCGGGGCGTCGGGGCCCAGGGTTGCGGCGGTCGGGATGCCTACCAGCGGATAGATCAGCCCGAGCAGCGGTACCTCGCGGGCGTCGATGGTGGCATCGAGTATCAGGCGGGCACCGGCGCTATCGCCCACAATAGCCACGGGTGCGAGGGCTTCGAACACCTGGCGGCAGGCATCCAGCGCCAGGGCATAGCGCGCGTCCGGCATCAGCGGGTAGTCGAGACTGATGACTTCCCGTTCAAGCGCTTGGGCCAAGCCCCGGGCGATGCCCTGGTGGCTGTCCAGTGAGCCCAGGCTGAAGCCGCCACCATGCACGTACAGGATCGTGCCCGGCAGACAGCGGGCAGGACGGTAGTGACGCACGCTGATACCCTCAATGCGGGCATCGCGCTGTGCCATGCCGGCAGGACGGGGTGGAGCGAAGGATGTGCACAGAGCATCGTAATGGCGACGCGCTGCAGCAGGTGGCAAGTTGCCCATGGCGTCCAGCCCCTGCTGGAAGCGTTTTTCGAAAGTCGTGATATTCATGCGGGCGGATCCTGTTTCGGGCCGCGGGTAGGGTACCCGGCGTATCCTGATGCCGTCGGTGGATATCTAACTTACGTGGCTTCTCTGCGTATATTTGTCTTAAACCGAGTATTTTTTGCTATTTTGCGAGCATTTTCGTGCGCTGTCGCAAGCAGATAAGAACTATCTGTTTACGACAAGGGGCCCGGAAGGCTGGTTTTATCCGCCACAGAATACAGCGACTTCAGGGGGCGCAGCTCAGTCTGTCGCGCTGTTCATCGCCGTATCTGAAAGGCAGACGCGCGGTTGCATCGGGGCCGCGGCTCAGCGCTCCCGGCTCGGGCTCTTGTCAAAGCGCTGTTGGTAGCTGCGGGTAAAGTGGGAGAGGGAGGCGAAACCGCAGGCGACGGAAATGTCAGTGACACTCTGGCTGGTTTGCTGCAGCATCCAGCGGGCCTGATCCAGGCGCAGGTTGCGGTAATAGCGACTGGGGGTCTGTTGCAGGTAGTGCTGAAACAGGCGCTCCAGCTCGCGGCCGGACAGTTTCAGCTGGGCCGCGATTTCACTGATGCGCAGCGGTTCTTCCAGGTTAAGCTCCATCAGTTGCACGGCCTCCACCAGGCGCGGGTTACGGCTGTCCAGGCGCTTTTGCAACGAGGTGCGCTGGGGGTCGCTATGGGCGCGCTTGTGGGTGTAGATCAGCTCGTCGGCCACGGTAGTCGCCAGGCCGTTGCCATGCTGGGTGCCGATCAGGTACAGCATCATGTCGAGTCCGGACAGGGCGCCGGGGCAGGAAAAGCGACCCCGATCCACCACCAGCAGTTCCTGCACGAAGTCGACCAGGGGAAAGGCTTCGGTGGTGCTCTGCAGGTTTTCCCAGTGCAGGGTGGCGCGGTAGCCATCAAGAATGCCGGCGGCGGCGGCGATATAGGCGGCGGTGTCCTGACAGCCAATATCGGCACCGTGGCTGGCCTGCTGGCGGATGAATCCCAGCAACCCCGGTGTAATGCGGGCCTGGGGGTCGTAGCCGGCGCAGACGATCAGGGTATCGCAGACGGCCAGATCTCGGATGCCGCTGTCACTCATGATATCCAGGGAGTCGCTGCTGCGCACCAGCCCACCCTGCTCCGAGATGAGCTGCCAGCGATACAGCTCGCGATTGCTGCTGTGGTTGGCATGGCGCAGGGGGTCGAGCATGGAGGTGAGGCCGAACAGCGAGAAACCCGGCACCAGCAAAAAACTGATGTTCTGCGGGTACTGGCGGGGGCGGTCTCCAAACATGGCTCACTCCGTTCTGGGCGATTGTGGTACAAATGCACATCAAATAGGCGGATTTAGACAAATTATTCGGTGCATCCGGGTTAGCATTGCCGAAAAGGCGCAGCGGCGCAATCCTGAACC
>JBFGZM010000063.1:0-12767 GCA_041586815.1 Marinobacterium sp.
ACCAGCCCGCAGAGCAGGGAGCCTAGCAGCAGAGGCCACCAGACCGCTGAAATTTCGGCGCCCAGGGTGTTTAGCGAGAATTCGAATGCGACGGGTTTTACCGGTGCCCCCAAAATCTGCGTACCCACCAGATAGGAGAAATAGAATACCGGCGGCATGGTCAGCGGATTAGTCAGCCAGACCAGACTGACGGAGATCGGGAGGTTGGAGCGGGCGATAACAGCGATGATGGCAGCGGCGAGCATCTGCAGTGGAATGGGCAGGAAAGCGCAGAAAATGCCTACCATGGCGGCGCGGGAAACGGACTTGCGGGTCAGGTGAAACAGGTTGGGGTCGTGAATGTGATCACCGAGCCAGCTCAGGGTTCGGTGGCTGCGAAACCGGTGCTCGTCGGGCATGTACTTCTTGATCAGCTTGCGAGGCATAGGTGTCGCACTTTGATTGCAGTCTCTGAGGGGTTCTATTATGCATTCAGGTCTAACGTAAGCCAACCCGACAGGATCAGGGATGATCTACTACATCACGGGAATTGTGCTCGCGGCACTGTTGCCGCAACTGCCCGCAGGTTACCTGCTGGTGGCTTTGTGTCCGCTGCTGCTGTGCGGCCGCTGGCATCGCCATGCCTTGCCATTGTGGCTCGGTTTTTTGCTGGCGGTCAGCTACGGCCACTGGCAGTTGTGGCATCGGCTGGATGTGCAGCAGGCCAGTGCGGTGCATCGGCTCAGCGGCGAGGTCGTCGGATTGCCGGACAGGCAGGGCGAGGTGCAGCGCTTCGAGCTGAGAGTGCTGTCGTCCAGGGAGAACCGTTTGCGGCGGGTGCGTCTGAGTGACTACGGCAACCTGCCGCCGCTGCTGCCCGGGGATCAAGTTACGCTCAGTGCCCGTTTGAAACCGCCCCATAGTCTCTGGAATCCCGGTGGCTTCGATTATGAGCTCTGGGCACTGATGCGCAATATTGATGCCGTGGGTTATGTGCGCCAGTTGCATGGGGTGCAATCAGGGCGCTGGTCGCTGGATCGCGTGCGCGCAGATCTGGGCGGGCAATTGTCTGATGCGCTGAAGGATCGCGGGGCCGCGGCACTGGCGCGGGCCTTTCTGATCGGCGATGGCTCCCAATTGTCTACCCCGGACTGGGAGCGCTTGCGTCGTACCGGCACCGTGCATCTGGTGGTTGTGAGTGGTCTGCATATTGCCATTGTGGTGGCACTGGGGTGGCTGCTGGGGCGCGGTCTGCTGTGGCTGTGTCCGGCGGCCTGGCTGAGAGCGCCAATGCTGCGTCTGTTGCCGGTGTTACTGGCGCTGCTGCTCAGTGGTGCCTATGTGCTGCTGGCAGGTGCCGGCATCGCGACCCTGCGGGCCTGGGTGATGGCGGCCGCGTTGCTGCTGTCGGCATTTTTTCTGGTGCAGCTTAGCCTGTGGCAGCGCTGGTGGCTGGCGCTTGCCGTCGTACTGAGTCTGCAGCCGCTGGCAGTACATGCGCCCGGTCTCTGGCTGTCGTTCGGTGCCGTGGGGGTGTTGCTGGTGCTGGCATCATTGCGCGGGTCCCAGTCTCTGTGGCGGCGGCTGCTGGGAGCGCAGTTGGCTATTTTCTGCCTGATGACGCCTTTGCTGCTGAGCTGGTTTGGCCAGATTTCAATCGTGGCACCGCTGGTCAATCTGGTGGCCATTCCGCTGTTGCCGTTGCTCGTGCTGGGGCTGGTGCCGGTATTGCTCGGGTTCTGGTGGGGAGTTGCACTGCCGGCGCAGCTGTATGCGGCGGTGCTGGGGTGGTTGTGGCAGGGGCTGGGTGCTGTCGAGCAAGCCGTGATGGCGCCGGATGCTGCGATCACCGGGCCTTTGTTTGTACCCCCCGTCGTACTGCTGGTCCCGGCCGTGCTGGCCGCCATCGTGATCGCACTGCCCCTGGGGTGGCGGGTGCGGGGGCTGGCTGTCTTGATATGGTCTCTGGCGATGTTCGGCAGTGGGCCAGGCGTTGTGCAATCCGGGTTTCGAGCCTGGATGTTTGATGTCGGACAGGGGCTGGCGGTCTGGGTGCAGGCGGGCGATTACCGCCTGCTCTATGACACGGGGCCCGGGTATCGCAATGGCGGCACGGCGTTTGAGCGTACAGTTTTGCCTTATCTGCGACGCCGGGGTGAGGGCGTGCTGCATCGCTTTGTGGTCAGCCATGCGGATAACGATCATGCCGGCGGGCGCGCAGAGGTGCTGCGCGCGTTGTCGGTCGGTCGCCGGGAGTCCGGCAGCCGGCGCTTGCAGCACGAGGAAGGGTATCAGCCCTGCCTGCCCGGGCAGAGCTGGCAGTGGTCCGGGGTGGACTTTCGCTATCTGCATGGGGGCCAGGGCGCAAGCGAAAATGACCAGTCCTGTGTGCTGCTGATTGAGAGTGCGGGCTGTCGTTTGCTACTGACCGGAGATATCGAGGCGGGTGTCGAGCGAGCGCTGGTGCGCCGCGGGGTTCTGGCGCCGGTGACCTGGCTGGTGGCGTCCCATCATGGCAGTCGCAGTTCGTCCACGGATGCCTTTCTGGCGGCGCTGCAGCCTCGCTTCGGGCTTTTCAGTGCGGGGTTCCTGAATCAGTATGGCCACCCCGCTGCTGAAGTGGTTGCGCGCTTTGAAAAGCAGGGTGCGCAGCTGTTCAATACTGCGGATTCCGGGGCACTTGAGCTGGTTGCTGAGGGTGCCGGGGGCTGTCGGATCAGCCCCTGGCGCGGGGTGAAAAAGCGTTACTGGTCAGCGGGTTAATGACCTACTTTTGGCAAGGGAGCTATGATAGAGTAGCCAGCATTCGAGCGGAGGATACAGGGTGTTTGAACTTCTCAAGGCCGGTGGCTGGCTGATGATCCCGATCGTGGCATGTTCGGTGCTTGCACTGGCGATCTGTCTGGAACGCCTGTGGGTGTTGCGTACATCGCGTATTGCGCCAGGAGGCTTGCTGGCCGATATCTGGGACCAGATTCAGGGCAAGACGCTGACGCCCGCCCAGATGCGTGAAATCAAGCAGCAGAGCCCGCTTGGGCGCATCATGGTTGCTGGCTTGAACAATGCGAAGCACGGTCGCGAAGTCATGAAGGAAAGCATTCTTGAAGCGGCCAGTCAGGTCATTCACGATCTTGAGCGCTTTCTCAATCCGCTGGGTACCATCGCTGCAGTTACGCCGCTGCTCGGTCTGCTGGGTACCGTTATAGGCATGATCAAGGTGTTTACCGAGATCATGGTGCAGGGCACGGGCAATGCCTCTGTGCTGGCCGGTGGTATTTCAGAAGCCCTTATCACGACAGCCGCGGGTCTCTCGGTAGCGATTCCGACGCTGATCTTCCACCGTTTCTTCCAGCGCAAGGTCGACTCCCTGGTCAAGGAAATGGAGCAGGAGGCGGTCAAGCTGGTGGAGGTGGTGCATGGCGAGCGTGAGATTGACCATGTCTGATACCGCATTCAGATTCAGTTTTCAGCGGCGGGAGTGGTGCGCGTGAAGTTCCAGCGCCGCAGCCAGGAAGAGGTCAGCGTCAACCTGACGCCGCTGATTGATGTTGTGTTTCTGCTGCTGATTTTTTTCATGGTATCGACCACATTTACCCGCGAAACCCATCTTCAGGTTGATCTGCCGGAGGCCAGCGGCGAGCCCGGTGAGGTCTCGGCCCAGTTGCTGGAAATCCTGATTGACGCCCAGGGGCGTTACAGCATCGATGGTCAGCCGCTGGTCAATTCCCAGCCCGACACCTTGCGCCAGGCGCTGCGCCAGAGCGCAGGCGAGGAACGTGATCGTCCGCTGCTGATCACGGCCGATGGCACGACGCCGCATCAGGCGGTGGTCACTGTCATGGATGTGGCCGGTCAGCTCGGCTTTGTGCAGCTGAGTATTACCACCCGTGAACCGGATTCACCCTGACTTCATGAGCGCCTTGGTCAGGGGCTGGTATCAGGGGAGCCGCTGGCTGTGCTTGTTGCGCCCGCTTGAGTGGCTGTTTCGTCGTCTTGTGCTGCGCCGTCGCGCGCGCTATCTGTCCCGTCCCGAGCTTGTCTGGCAACCGCCGGTCCCACTCATTGTTGTTGGCAATATCTCCGTGGGTGGCACTGGCAAGACGCCGCTGGTGCTGGCGCTGCTGCAATGGGCGCAGGCTGCGGGTTACCGTCCGGGTGTTGTCAGTCGAGGCTACGGTGCCAGGGCGCCGCACTATCCCTGCCTGGTTGAAGCTGGAGCCCGTGCAGCACAGGTGGGGGATGAGCCGCTGCTGATCGTTGAGCGCAGTGGCTGTGCGCTGGTGATCGACCCGGATCGGGTCGCGGCGGCCAAATACCTGCTGCAGCATACTGACTGCGATCTGATTATCAGTGACGACGGTCTGCAGCACTACCGCCTGGGTCGCAGTGTCGAAATCCTGGTGCTCGACAGTGAGCGTGGTCTGGGTAACGGCCGTTGCCTGCCGGAGGGGCCGTTGCGCGAGCCTGTGCAGCGGATGTCATCGGTGGATCTGATTGTGGTCAATGGCGAGGGTCCTTTTCGCCCCAGTGGCGCCCACGTGATGCAGCTGATGCCAGGGGCGCTGCGCTCGCTCGACGGACAGAAACAGCTGCAGGCTGCCAGCTGGCCGCATTCACCGCGGGTTCATGCCCTGGCCGGGATCGGTAACCCGCAGCGTTTCTTCGACAGCCTGCGACGGCTGGGTTTTGATCCCATACCCCACAGTTTTGCCGATCACCATGCCTTCTGTGCTGCAGATCTGGAGTTTGGGGATGGGCTGGCGCTGATAATGACCGAAAAGGATGCGGTGAAGTGCCGTCACCTGGCACCGGTCAATAGCTGGTATCTGCCGGTGGAGGCTCAGCTGGACCCGGCATTTGAAACGGCGCTGCTGTCGCAGTTAAATAGACAAGGTCTTTCAGGGCCCGGACCGCGGGTGTCTGATGCTACTTCAAGTGAGAGGCAATGATGGATAAGAAACTGCTCGATATTCTGGTGTGCCCGGTGTCCAAGGCGTCGTTGCATTATCACGAGGAAACCGATGAGCTGTTCTGCAGTGCAAGCGGCCTGGCGTACCCCGTTCGCGACGGCATACCGGTGATGCTTGAAACCGAAGCCCGCAAGCTGACCGATGCGGAGCGCGAAGCGCTGAAAAAGCAGGTGCGCCCATGAGTTTCACCGTCATCATCCCGGCCCGATTCGGCTCCAGCCGCTTTCCGGGCAAGCCGCTGGCAGATATCGCCGGCAAGCCGATGATTCAGCATGTGTATGAGCGTGCCTGTCAGAGTGATGCCGAGCGTGTGCTGGTGGCTACCGATGATGTGCGCATCGCCGATGCGGCGCGCGGGTTTGGGGCGCAGGTGTGCATGACCTCGCCACAGCACCCCTCCGGTACGGACCGTCTGCAGGAAGTCGTTGAGCAGCTGGGCCTGGATGCCGACGAAATCGTGGTCAACGTGCAGGGTGACGAACCGCTGATTCCCCCGGTGATCATCAACCAGGTGGCTGCCAATCTTGCAGCCAATCCCCAGGCGGGTATCGCGACCCTGTCGGAGCCTGTCGAGGATATCGCCGGGTTGATGAACCCCAATGTCGTCAAGGTGGTGACAGACCGCTTTGGCATGGCGCTGTATTTCAGTCGCGCCACCATTCCCTGGCCGCGCGACGCCTTTGTCGAGGCGGACGGCCGTGAAACCATGCCGGCGGGCTTTGAGTGGCAGCGTCATATCGGCATCTATGGCTACCGGGTGCAGCTGCTGAATGATTTTGTGCAATGGCCCCCTGCGGCTATCGAGAGTACCGAATGCCTGGAGCAGCTGCGCGCGCTCTGGAATGGTGCCCGCATTCATGTGGCCGTCGCGGCCGAGCTGCCGCCCCCGGGTGTGGATACGCCGGAAGATCTGGAGCGTCTGCGCCGCTTGCTGGGCGCCTGACCGCGTAACGTCAGGGTCCGGATACCGAATCCTGTGGGCCGCCATGCAGATACCGGGCTCGCCTGCGGTTCCGGCGGGTCGTTGTACTGGCGCCTGGGGGGTTCAGCCGGTAGCATAGGCGCCTGTTATATTCAGTCTTAATCAGGGCAGCAATGAGCTATCAGGTGCTGGCGCGCAAATGGCGTCCGAAGCGTTTTCAGGAAATGGTGGGTCAGGAGCATGTGCTCAAGGCGCTGGTCAATGCGCTGGACGATGACCGCCTGCACCATGCCTATCTATTTACCGGCACGCGGGGCGTGGGCAAAACCTCCATTGCCCGCCTGTTTGCCAAATCATTGAACTGCGAGGTTGGTGTCTCGTCGGATCCGTGCGGTCAGTGCAGTGCCTGCCGGGAAATCGCAGAAGGTCGCTTCGTCGATCTGATAGAAGTCGATGCCGCGTCCCGTACCAAGGTTGAGGATACGCGCGAACTGCTGGAAAATGTGCAGTATGCGCCGACCCACGGGCGCTACAAGGTGTACCTCATTGACGAGGTGCACATGCTGTCGACCCACTCTTTCAATGCCTTGCTCAAGACGCTGGAAGAGCCGCCACCCCACGTAAAGTTTCTGCTGGCCACCACCGACCCGCAGAAGCTGCCCGTGACGATTCTGTCGCGCTGCCTGCAGTTCAATCTCAAGAACATGATCCCTGAGCGCATCGTGGAGCATCTGCGCTTCGTGCTTGGGGAGGAAAATATTCCGTTTGAAGACCCGGCGCTCTGGTTGCTGGCGCGTTCCGCCGATGGCTCCATGCGCGACGGTATGAGTCTGACCGATCAGGCCATTGCTTTTGGGGCCGGCAAAATCACGACGCTGGATGTCCAGGCCATGCTCGGCAGTATCGATCAGCTGCTGGTAAGCCGGTTGGTGGAGTGTCTGTCGGCCCGGGATGCGAAGGCCCTGCTTGATGCTGTAGCGGAGTTGGCGCAGTTTTCGCCGGATTATGCCAGCGTGCTGGGCGACATGATCAGCCTGCTGCACCGTATCGCCATTGCCCAGGTATTGCCGGAGGCTGCCGATAACAGCCTGGGGGATCGCGAGCAGATACTGGCGCTGGCTGGCCGGCTTACGGCCGAAGATGTACAGCTGTACTATCAGATCGCGTTGCTCGGTCGGCGGGATCTGCCCTATGTGCCGGATGCCCGTGAAGGCCTGGAAATGGTGCTGCTGCGCATGCTGGCGTTCAGACCGGCAGGCGCGCCGCCGCCAGCTGCGGGCACTGTGGCGCCTGATGCTGTGGCGATGGCCGCGGCCAGTCCGCCTGCGTCAGGCTCCCCTGAGGTCTCTGCCGGGACGGGGGCTGGCAGGGCCGATGTGAAACCTGTGCTGCAGGCCGGGCCTCAGTCTCAGCCCCGGGTGCCGGAACGGGTGGTTGAGGCTCCCGTGCCGTCAGCTTCGGCGTCGTCGTCGATGGCGGGTTCGGCGGTGCCGGCAGCGCCGGTTGTGGAAGTGAAAAAGCGGGACGCGACGCCGGATCAGCGCCAGTCTGCGCCGCGCGAATCATCCGGGACTTCCGCTGTGCCCTCTGGCGCGATGCAGGAGAGGCCTCCGGAATACGACGAGTCCGATATTCCGCCAGGTTATGATCAGGATGACGACGATCCGTCCCCCAGGGGAGCGCCCGGGCCAAAAAAGCCTGAGTCTGGGGCTGCAGGCGGGCGTTCGCCGGCAGCGAGTGCACACCCGGCCGTCCCCGAACTGTCGCCGCCGCTGCAGCCGACTCCCGAGTCAGGTGCTGTGCGAACGCCGGTGCAGGATAACGTGCCGCCAAGAGTGCTGGCCAATCCCTCTACTGGCGAGCTGCGGGGCGATAGTTCGCTCACCCTGGACGCGCTGCAGCCTGATGACTGGGTGACCTTGTGTGCAGGTCTTGGGCTGGGTGGCATGACCGAGAGCCTGACGGTCAATCTGTCGCTGGAAGCCGTGCGGGGCCAGACGCTGCGTTTTCATTACACGCCGCAGCAGCAGGCGCTGCTGAGCGAGGTTCAGCGCGAGCGCATCAGCAAGGCGCTGTGTGATTATTTTGCAGTGTCGCTTGAGGTAGAATTTGAATGTGCGCAGCAGCAGCGCGAAACGCCGCATCAGTTTTCCCAGCGTCAGCGCGAGTTGCGTCAGGCCCGGGCAGTCGAGGCGATTCAGCAGGACCCGCTGGTGCGGGATATTGTGAAACAGTTTGATGCTCATATAGATATCGAAACCGTAATACCGGTTGAACCGAATTGAATAGCGGAGGCAAAGCGCGATGATGAAGAACATGGGTGGCCTGATGAAGCAGGCGCAGAAAATGCAGGAAGACATGCAGCGTGTGCAGGAAGAAGTGGCACGTGCAGAGGTCAATGGCGAGTCCGGTGCGGGCCTGGTCAAGATCGTGATGAATGGCCGCCATGACGTTAAGTCGGTGGCCATTGATGACAGTCTGATGGAAGAAGACAAGGAAATTCTGGAAGACCTGATTGCAGCGGCCATCAACGATGCCGTGCGCAAGGTTGAAGTCAATACGAAGGAGCAGATGTCCAAAGTTACCGCCGGCATGCAGTTGCCGCCGGGCTTCCAGATGCCGTTCTGATCGCGATGTCTTTCAGTCCTCTGATCCAGCAATTGATCAAGTCCCTGCGCTGTCTGCCGGGCGTGGGTCCGAAGTCGGCGCAGCGCATGGCGCTTTATCTGCTTGAACACGACCGCGCTGCGGCGCTGGAGTTGGCCGGTTCGCTGCAGGAGGCCGTGGAGCGGGTGGGCGAGTGTCAGTCGTGCCGCACGCTGTCGGAAGAGTCTCCCTGTGGTATCTGTGCGTCGAACAGCCGTGATCGCTCCGTGCTTTGTGTGCTGGAGTCGCCGGTCGACATGCTGGCGATTGAGCAGACAGGAGGCTTCGGGGGCTACTATTTCGTGCTCAAGGGGCATCTCTCGCCTATCGATGGTGTAGGGCCGGATGACCTGGGTATCGATGCGCTGGTGGAGCGTCTTCGTGGCGGTGATGTGCGCGAAGTGATCCTGGCCACGAATCCCACGGTAGAAGGCGAGGCGACGGCACATTATATCGCTGAGCAGGTGCGTGAACTGGGTATTCAGGTGAGTCGCATTGCGCACGGTGTGCCGGTGGGTGGCGAGCTTGAATATATCGATGGTGGTACTCTGGCGCATGCGCTGGCGGGTCGACGTTCCCTGATTTGAGGTAGGCATGGCGCAGGACAATGGATATGACTGGCAGCAGCTTGAGCGCTC
The DNA here is from genome assembly GCA_041586815.1 of Marinobacterium sp. Lineage (GTDB taxonomy): Bacteria > Pseudomonadota > Gammaproteobacteria > Pseudomonadales > Balneatricaceae > Marinobacterium_A. The sequence continues at coordinate 9,156 of JBFGZM010000063.1, forward strand.
TGCCCAGGAGCCGGTGTGGATTGGCACGGATGAGGCGCTGGCCCAGTTGTGTGAGCGCTGCTGTACGCTGCCCATGGTGGCTCTGGATACCGAATTCCAGCGGGTAGATACCTATTACCCGATTGCCGGCCTGATCCAGCTGGCGGACGACCGGGCCTGCTACCTGATTGATCCGCTGACCATAACGGACTTCTCCCCATTGCTGGCGCTTTTTGTCGAGCCTTCGGTGTTGAAAGTGCTGCATTCCAGTACCGAGGATCTGGAGCTGTTTCAGTACCGGTTTGGCGTCTTGCCGAGCCCGCTGTTCGATACCCAGGTTGCCGGTGGTTTTGTTGGTTGGGGATTTACCGTGGGGCTGCAGCGCATGCTGGAAAATGCCCTTGGGGTGCAGGTTGGCAAGGGTGAGACAACGTCCAACTGGCTGCAGCGGCCGCTGACGCTGCGCCAGGAGCAGTATGCTGCGCTGGATGTGGCCTATCTGCCGGCAATCTGTCGAATGCAGATGGCGGAGCTTGAGCGCCGGGGCATGCTCTCCTGGCTGAAGGAGGAGATGCTGGCCCTTCTGGCCAATGCACCGGATGCCGACGCCTCTGGAGAGCAGTATTATCTGCGTTTCAGTCAGATGGCTGCGTTGCCGCCTTACAAGGTTCTGGCCTTGAAGAACCTTACCGCGTGGCGGGAGCAGCAATGCCGCTTGCGCAATGTGCCGCGCAACCGGGTGCTGCGTAACCAGACCCTGCTCGATATTATTGCCCGCTGGCCCCGCACGACGCTGGAGTTGTCGCGGGTACCGGAGCTCAAGCGCAAGGCCTTGCGTGAAGATGGCGAAATCATGCTGGAGTTTTTGCGAAATGCGGCTGATGCGCCGGGGGGGCAGGCAGTTGAGCCGATTCCGCGCCCCTTGCATGTGCTCTGGAATTCCCGGCTCAAGAGGCTGAAGCTTATGGGGCGCGAGCGTGCCGAGGGGCTGGACATGGCGCCGGAGCTGTTGTTGCGTCGGCGTGATCTGGAGGCGCTGATTCGTACCGGGCTTGATGATGGTAACTATCAATTGCCGCCGGGGCTGCAGGGATGGCGCCAGGAAGTCATCGGCGACGACCTGCTGGTGCAGTTGCGCCAGTTTGAACAGTAGTGAGAACTGATATGAAAATCTGCAGTATTTTTAAGAGTCCGCGCAAGGACGAGATGTACCTCTACGTTGAAAAGAGCCAGCAGCTTGCGCGGGTGCCTGAGGCGTTGATCGAAATGTTCGGCACACCCCTGCACCTGATGGACATGCCGATCAAGCCCGGGCGCAAGCTCGCGCGCATCGATGTCGACAAGATGCTGGCGGGTATCGCAGACAAGGGGTATTTCCTGCAGATGCCGCCGCCCAAGGAGGATTACATGCTCGATCTGTATCCGGATCGCCCAGAGACCGGGGTGCGCTAGGTGGCTCAGGAGGTATTCTGGCGCAGCAAGTCACTGGAAGACATGACGTCCGATGAATGGGAGTCGCTCTGTGATGGCTGTGCACTCTGCTGTCTGCACAAAATCGAGGATGAGGATACGCAGGAGGTGTTTTATACCTCGGTGGTGTGTCACTTGCTGGATCTGGAAACCCGACGCTGCACGCAGTACGAGAAGCGCTGTTCGCTGGTGCCGTCTTGCGTCAAGTTGCGCCCGGAAGATGTGAAGGAATTTCACTGGCTGCCGCGCACCTGTGCCTACCGGCTGGTGCATGAAGGCAAAGATCTGCCGGATTGGCATCCGCTGATCAGTGGGCGTGCCGAGTCGGTGGCAGAAGCTGACGCGTCGGTATTGAGCTGGTATGAAGTGACCGACAGGCAGATCAGTGAAGATGATTTCGTGGATTACGTGATTGAATAGCCGTAATCGGATGGTCTGGCTATAACAGGCGGCTGTGTGGTTATGCGAGAGGGCGCTACGGCGCTCTTTTTTGTGGCCGTTGTTTGCCGGTTGCTGCTTGTGGCGGTGTATCCGGGCGGTGTATCCGGGTGCGGTGCTCAGCGCTTCTGGCAGCTGCTTTCCCCTGAAAACTCCCGGCCCACATTCAGCAGTGTATAAAAAAGGAGCGCCGAAGCGCTCCTTTTTTGCTAAACGATACGGGATCGCTTAGTTGTTTTTCAGCATCTGCTGCTTGATCAGCTCACCGATGGTGGTCGGACCGGCAACTTCAACTTCCTGATTGCGCACGGCACTGATAGCTGCTTTTTCTTCAGCTTGGTCCTTGGCGCGGATAGAAAGGGTGATAGCGCGGTTGCGACGATCAACGTTGGTGATCTTGGCTTCAACCTTGTCACCGGCTTTCATCACGGTGGTAGCGTCTTCGATGCGGTCAGCGCTCATCTCGGATGCTTTCAGGGTTGCTTCGATGCCTTCAGCCAGCTCGATAACGGCAGCTTTGGCTTCAACAGACTTGACGATACCGTTGACGATGGTGCCCTTGTCATTGGCTGCAACATATTCGCTGAACGGGTCGCTTTCCAGCTGCTTGATACCCAGCGAGATGCGTTCTTTTTCAGCGTCGATGGACAGGATGACAGCTTCAACCTCTTCGCCTTTCTTGAACTGGCGCAGGGCGGCTTCAGCATCGGCTTCCCAGGTGATATCAGACATGTGAACCAGGCCGTCGAGGTCGTTGTCCAGACCTACGAAGATACCAAAGTCAGTGATGGTCTTGATGGTACCGGAAGCGCGATCGCCAGCAGCGTGCTGCTCAGCGAAGGAAACCCACGGATTGCCGGTGCACTGCTTGATACCCAGGGAGATGCGGCGACGCTCTTCGTCCACGTCCAGGATCATCACTTCGACTTCGTCGCCAATCTGCACGACTTTGGACGGGTGGATGTTCTTGTTGGTCCAGGACATTTCGGAAACGTGTACCAGGCCTTCCACGCCGTCTTCGATCGAGGCAAAGCAGCCGTAATCGGTCAGGTTGGTGATGCGCGCAGGTACTTTGCTGCCGGACGGGTAGCGGGACTTGATAGCTTCCCACGGATCTTCGCTCAGCTGTTTCAGACCCAGCGAGATACGGCCAGTTTCCTGGTCGAACTTGATGATCTTGACAGAGATCTCGTCGCCCGGGTTCAGCATTTCGCTCGGGTGAGAGATGCGCTTCCACGCCATGTCTGTGATGTGCAGCAGGCCATCAACGCCACCCAGATCAATGAAGGCACCGTAGTTGGTCAGGTTCTTGACGTAACCCTTAACAACCTGGCCTTCTTGCAGTGCAGCCAGCAGCTCGTCGCGTTGAGCGCTGTTGGCTTCCTGCAGGACCGCGCGACGCGAAACAACGATGTTGTTGCGCTTGGGGTCCAGCTTGATCAGTTTGAATTCAAGTTCCTTGCCTTCCAGGTGATCGACATCGCGTACGGGACGCACGTCAACCAGGGAGCCCGGCAGGAAGCCCTGAATGTTGTTGATGCTGACAGTGAAGCCGCCCTTGACCTTGCCGCTGATGTAACCGGTAACGGTTTCTTCAGCTTCGAATTTGGTCTGCAGTACTTCCCAGGCTTCAGCGCGTTTGGCTTTTTCACGGGACAGGCGGGTTTCACCGAAACCGTCTTCTACCGCTTCCAGAGCGACCTTAACCGTGTCACCGATCTTGAT
>JBFGZM010000064.1:0-12716 GCA_041586815.1 Marinobacterium sp.
CGATGCCGGTGTGGCGCCGGCAGCAGGTCATCGGGTTTCGAGCCCGCCGGCCCATTCTGCGCCATCGCCGGGAGGTACTGAGGCCAGGCCTGCCCCGGGGGCAGGTACCGCCGGCCCGTCTGATACAGTCCAGGCAGGCCAGGACGCGGCGGCGGCCGGTACCCAGGTCCAGGTCAGCGCAGCGCAGCTCGACCGGATACTGACACGCAGCAGCGAGTTTCGTATTGCCTGTCTCAGGTACGAGGAAAGAGCCAAGGCGCTGGAGCCGCTGATCGCCGCCATGCGCGCTCACCTGAAGGTGGGCGCGATGTCGTCGGCGCATCAGCTGCGCAGTGCAGATGCCCTGGTGCAGCAACTGGATGAGCTGGCGGTTGATTTCAGAGCAGATGCGCAGGGCATGCGTGCTGCCAGTCTGCCCCTTGATGCAGAGTTGCAGCAACTGCGCATGGTGCCCTTCAAGGAGGTCTGTGAGGGGCTGCAGCGGGTCGTTCGTGACCTCGCGGTGCAATCGGCAAAGCAGGTCGAGCTGCAGATCGAGGGCGAAGAGCTGGAAATAGACCGCTCGCTGGTCAGTGTGCTGCGACAGGCGATACTTCAGCTGGTGAGAAATGCCGTTTCCCACGGTCTGGAGACGACGGCTATCCGGCGAGAAGCCGGCAAGCCCGCCCAGGGACGGTTGTGGCTGAAGGCCAGGCTGGAGGGGGCCGGGGTCGTCGTCACCGTTGAGGATGATGGCCAGGGGCTGGATTCGAGTGCTATCAGGGCGTCGGCGAGCCGGCTGGGCATTGCCGTACCCGAGGGTGAGCGTGCGCACGAGGCGCTGGTGTTCATGCCGGGCATTTCATCGGTGGCGGCGGCGACAGCAGTGTCAGGGCGGGGCGTCGGGCTGGATGTGGTAAAAACAGCCATTGAGCGCGCAAGAGGCACGGTGAACGTGCAGTCGCAACGCCATCGTTCTACCTGTTTTGTGCTGTCGTTGCCGTTATCCCTGTCCACCTTGCAGGTGCTGCTGATCCGGCTCGGCAAGCATGTATACGCACTGGAAATTACCCGTGTCACACAGATGCTAAAGGTGGCAATTCCCGATCTGGTGTCAATCCGGGGGCAGCAACGGGTGGTTGTGGGTTCAGCGTCGTTGCCGGTGCTGGACCTGAAGGCCATGCTGGGCATTGGTCAGCAGGATCTGCGCAAGGCCGATGACAGCCTTCAGCTGGTCATCGTGCGCAGTGAAGGGTCAGGTACGCCACTGGCGCTGGCTGTTGACGAGGTACTGGGGATTGAGGATATTTTGCTCAAACCCCTGGGGCCCCGTTTGTCGCGAGTCCCCTACGTGCACGGGGTTACGCTGGATCGTCACGGCTGCCCCGTTCCTGTGCTTAATCTTCGTGAGCTGGTCGGCGACTACCTGGGCGGCAGCATTCAAAACCCGGCTGCGCTGACGATTGGCATCTCTGCGGTACAGAAAAAGCACCGATTGCTGGTGGTGGATGACTCAGCCACCACCCGGTTGCTGGAAGAGAACATATTGCGGGATGCGGGTTTCGATGTTTTGTCGGCAGTGGACGGATCCCAGGCCTGGCAATTGCTGAACCAGCATGAGGTTGACCTGGTCGTCAGTGATGTACAGATGCCCGGCATGGACGGCATCGAGCTGACAACCGCAATCCGGGCATCCATTTCGCACCAGCAGCTCCCGGTTATACTGCTGACAGCGCGGGATTCCGAGGAAGATCGTCTCAACGGGCTGGACGCGGGGGCTGATGCCTACCTGGTGAAAAGCGCCTTCGAGCTTGATGCACTAATCCAGACGATACAGCGACTGCTGATGTGAGGGTGCCATGATTGAGGTGCTTATAGCCGATACCTCACCCACAATACGACAGCGACTCTACGATATTATCGAGTCACAGCCGGATATGTGTGTGGTGGCGCAGGTCTCCAATGGCGGTGATGCACTGCTGTTGACGGCCAGGCTCAGACCGCATCTGGTGCTTGTCGGCACGGCGCTTGGCCCGCGGGACGGATACCAGACGACCCGGGATATCATGATGGACTGTCCGACCCCGGTCATAATGATGTCCGATAATGAAGACCTGTCCTCATCGGATCTGACGGTCAGGGTATTGCAGGCAGGAGCCATGGCACTAAGCCTTTACCCTGGGCCCGAGAGCAGCCTTTTCAATGCTGCCATAAAGAGCAGCTTTATCGAAGCGGTGAGACTCTATGCCCAGGTCAAGCCGCTGCGCCAGCACCGGCGTCTGGCCGGGGCCATGTCCAGAGCAGAGTTTGTTGCCACCCGGCAGCAATACCGGTTAATTGCCATCGCGGCATCAACGGGGGGGCCGGGGGCCCTGGCCCAGCTGCTGGCCGTGCTGCCGGCAGACTACCCGCTGCCCATTCTGGTGGTACAGCATATAACCACGGGCTTTACCGAGGGGCTCGTCCACTGGCTGAACAGTGTTACGCCATTGTCGGTCAGGCTGGCAACGGAGGGCGAGGCGCCCAAAGCCGGCACTGTGTACCTGTCAGATTCCGGTCACCACCTGGAGGTGGCGCTGAGTCAGAGGCTCAGGCTGGCGGCGACGGCACCCGAAGGGGGCTTTCGACCCTCTGCCAACAAGCTGTTTCGCAGTGCGGCCCAGGCCTATGGCGAGCGGGTACTGGCGGTCATTCTCACCGGCATGGGGTCTGATGGCCTGGAGGGGCTGACCGAGGTCAAACGTTATGGCGGCCACATACTGGCACAGAATGAGGCATCCTCGGTCGTCTTCGGCATGCCCAAGGTGGCGATAGATGCGGGACTGGCGGACAGGGTGCTGGGGCTGAAGGAAATTGCAGATTCCCTGCGTGCACTGGCAGAACAAGTGACTCTGTGTAATGGCCAGAAGTAAAATAGTGCGGGTGAGTCACCGCGGCAACTCCAGGTAAGCGACTTGAATGCTAATAGGGAAATAACATGAGTGCTGCCGTGAGCAAGGTACTGGTTGTCGAGGACAGCCAGACTCAGGCTGAAAAGCTGCGCCTGATTCTTGAAATGAGCGGGTTTGATGCCCAGGTCGCCAATACGGGCGACGAAGCGCTGATTCTGTTGCAAAACGCTCCCTTTGACCTGATCGTTTCAGATGTCGTGATGCCGGGAATTTCCGGCTACGAACTCTGCCGAATCGTACGGCAGACGCCTGCTATCAGAAACATCCCTTTCCTGCTTCTGACCGCACGCAAGGACCCGGTCGACATCATTAGCGGGCTGGAGTGCAGCGCCGATGCCTTCCTGACCAAGCCCTACGATATGGAGCAGCTGCTGGCGCGCATCAACGCCCTGCTCAACAACCGGGGTGTTGTGGAGGATAGCCGCTTCAGCATGGGGGCAGACCTGGAGCTGTTTGGCAAGCGGGTAAAAGTTTCGGCCTCCAAAGAGCAGATTTTTAATCTGCTGATATCCACCTTCGAGGATATTCACGCCACCAACCTCGAATTGCAGAAAAGCCGTGAAAACCTGACGAAGGCCAAGGAAAAGCTCGAAGCCTATACCCGCACCGTGCAGGACAGGCTGGCGGTGTCACAGCAAGACCTCCATACGCGCAACCAGGCCATCGAGTCCCTCAGTTCCGGGATGGTGATTATCGATGTCAGTTCGCCGGAGTTTTCCGTTTCGGATGCCAACTCCGCACTCTTCAAAATGACAGGATATGACAAGTCCATTATTGGACAGCCCTTCAACCTGTTTCCCGGCGAGCGGACGGACCGGCGGGTGCTCAAGCGCATTTTCGATGCGCTTTCAAACGCGGAGTCTGTTGTTGAAACACTGCGCTGCTACCGGCACGACGGCACCTCCTTCTGGAACCATGTAACGCTGCGGCCCATTTTGAATAACCAGGGGCCTGTGCATCATTATGTCGGCATACTGCGCGACGTCAGCGCCGAAAAGCAGTTTGAGCTCGCCATGCAGGCGGTTTCCACCGATCTGAACATGCTGGAAGGCGATGAGTTCTATCAGCAGGCGGTGCTTCGGCTCGCGGACATCCTGGGTACGGATTGCGCCCTGATCTGCCGCTTTGGTCCGGGTGAGACGGCCGATACCCCAACAACAGTGGCGGTGGCTGAAAACGGGCGTGTTGTTCCCGGTATTCGTTATATGGCGCCGGGCACCCCCAGCTCTATGGTGGCGCAGGGGCGCACCTGCCTGGTTGACAGTGGTGTTCAGTCCCGCTTTCCCGCGGATGCCGTATTCAGGGAAAAATCGATTGAGGCCTTTGCCGGCGAGCCGGTCAGGAACCCCAGCGGACAGGTTCTGGCGATGATTGCGGTCATGAACTCTCTGGCCTTGCCTGAGATGGCTGCGGTAGCGCAGGTGTTGAAGATATTTGCGCTGGCAGTAGCCGCCGCCATGACCCGGGAGCGCAACCGCCGGCAGTATCAGGGATTGTTCGAGTTTGCCCCCGATGCCATGGTGATGACCGACAAGGAGGGGGTTATCCGCCTCGTGAACCGCCAGGCAGAACAGCTGTTTGGATGGCCCCGGGGGGAGCTTGCAGGCCAGAACCTGAACGTGCTGATGCCCATGTCTATCCGTGATGGGCAGCCAATATTGCAGGTCGGTGCCGAGGGGGCTGAAACTGCAGGCAGTCTTGGCAGCGAGCCGGCGCTGTTGCACGGGAGGCGCCGGGAAGGCTCGGATTTTCCAGCCGAAATCAGCCTCAGTCCGATGGAAACCGAGGACGGCCTCATGGTGGCCGCCGTGGTGCGAGATATCACGGATCGACTGCGCCAGGAGGAAGACCGTACTGCACGAGAGGCTGCAGATCAGGCCAACCAGGCCAAGTCGACATTTCTGGCCGCCATGAGCCATGAGATTCGCACACCCATGAACGGGGTCATTGGCAGTGTGGATCTGCTGGCCCGTTCAAGTCTGAAGCCCCATCAGGTGGAGCTGGCCGAGACCATCCGGGAGTCGGCGTTCAGTCTGCTGGCGATTATCGATGACGTGCTCGATTTTTCCAAGATCGAGGCCGGCAAGCTGGAGCTTGATAGCGAGCCCGTGTCATTGCCACGGGTGGTCGGGTCGGTATGCAATGCGCTGAAACCGGTATCACAGGGCAAGGGCGTTCGCCTGGTTCAGTATACCGACCCCGCGCTGCCGGCGCGGATACTGAGTGACAGTATCCGGCTGCGCCAGATATTGAACAACCTGGTGTCCAATGCCATCAAGTTCTCCGGGGGGCAGGGGCGGCGGGGGCGCGTTTCAGTCCGGGCGGAGCGTGCTGGCGACACGACGGTACAACTGATTGTGCGCGACAACGGTATTGGGATTTCGGCCGACGTTCAGGAAAAGCTCTTCACCCCCTTTGTGCAGGCGGAATCGTCCACCACGCGGCGCTTTGGGGGCACCGGTTTGGGGCTGGCGATTTGCCAGCACCTGGTCAGAATGCTGGACGGGCAGATAGCTGTTGAGAGTGCCCCAGGCAAAGGCTCTACATTCAGAGTCACCCTGCCGTTCGTTGAGGATGCCCGGGACTTCGTGCCGCCGCCTGAGCCGGGGCTCGCCGGTGTGCACTGCTGGCTGATGACCGCCGACAGGTCGCAGGCCCGTGACTGGTGTACCTATCTTGAGCACGCAGGTGCAGTCGCCGGCCTGCTGAGTGAAGACAAAGTCGCCGCGCAGGAGCAGCTGTCCGAAGCGCCGGCCGGAGAAACCGTACTGGTGTTCGAGGGATCCTGTGAGTCCGCACTGCAGTGGCGCAAGGGACTGGCGCTGGAGCGGTTTGCGATGCTGGTCGTCGTCGACACTGGTGGCCCGTCAAATGCACAGCAACACGAGCCTGATACTTTCAGCATCGACATTCATGCGTTGAGCCGGATCGGCTTTCTGCAGGCGGTTGCCGTCGCCGCCGGCCGCTCCAAGCCCGAACAGGAGGAAGACGGGCCCGGTCTCCTTAGCCAGGCGTTCCTGCCGCCGGATCGCGAACAGGCGATTGCACAGGGCCGGCTGATCCTCGTTGCCGAGGACAACGAGGTCAACCAGAAGGTGATTCGTCGTCAGCTGGCACTGCTCGGACTCGCCGCCGATCTGGTCGAGAATGGCCGTGATGCGCTTGCAGCCTGGCAGCGTGGTGGCTATGCGCTGTTGCTGACGGACCTGCATATGCCACTGATGGACGGCTACGAGCTGTCCAGAGCCATACGCTCCCGCGAAGACAGTGAGCCCGGGATACCGATTATTGCCTTGACTGCCAACGCGCTGAAAGGCGAGGCCGATCGATGTCAGGATGCGGGCATGAACGATTACCTGTCCAAACCGACGACCCTGGACAAGCTCAGCGCCCTGCTGAAACAGTGGTTGCCCCAAATGGCAGGCGCCACGACAGAAACGCCAGAGCCCGGCCCGGTTGGCGTGGATGAGGATGGGGCGTTCTCGGTGCTGGATCTGGATATCCTGGTGGGGCTGGTGGGGAATGACCCGTCGATGATCGAGGAGTTTGTGCGGGACTATCGCCACTCGGCAGAGCAGGCATGCTCGCAACTGAAGCTATCGGTGGCTGCCCGGGATCATCAGGCGATTGTTGCCATCGCCCATCGCTTGAAGTCCTCATCCCGGGCCATTGGTGCCCTGGCGTTGGGAAATTGCTGCGAGCGGCTTGAGCAAGCCGGCAAGGTTGGCGGTGACGGACATGAGGTGGATGCGCTCTTTCTGGAGTTCAGGCAGGCACTGGTCGCGGTGGTCGATGTTATCGAGCATGCCGAATGCTAGGCTCGCCGCTGGCGCTGTACCGGTTGTTATGGGGAGGGTGCACTGAGTCTGTGTCGTGCCGGGGCAGCGGCTGAGATACCAGCGCGCACTATTCAGGCCTTGCCGAGTCGACTCTGGGGCGAGAGCTGCCCCTTGCTGCCACTGGCGTTGTACAGGGTGTGGCGTTGGTTTTGGCCGCGCAGCAGGGCCAGCAGCTGGTCGTTGTTGCGACTGCTGCGACGCAGTACCTGCTCATTACGGAGGTTGTGACGCTGGATCTGTTCGAGCCTTTGCTGCAGTTCCTGCCACAGGGCTTTGCTGGCCGGTTTCAGTTCGTCCGGCAGCGCCTCAAACCACTGCGCAATGCCCTCCGGGCTGGCGCTGTAACCCAGTTGTGTCATCAGCTGTTCGCGCCGGGCATTGAGTTCTGCCAGCTGCTCGAGCAGCAGCTGCTTGCCGGCAGTGGACTGTTGCAGTTCTTCCAGGCTGTGGTTCGACAGGGCCTTGAATTCGAGATCGAGCTGCGCCAGCAGGTCGGTCAAAACAGCGACACCCTGACGGGTCAGGGTGTCGAAGGTTTCGCTGCTCGAGGGCTCGGCGGGTATCAATCCAGCGTGCTCTCAAAATCAATCAGGCGCTCTGCCAGGCGCTCGTAATTGATTTCGTAGGTACCCGACTCGATGGCATTGCGCAGTGCCTGCACACGGCTTTCATTCACCTCGGGTGTGTCCGTCAGCACCTTGTCGGCGCCCTGCAGTGCCTGGGCCGCTTCACTCAGCCGAACCTCGGCAGCGCCACCGGCCCTGGGTGCGGCTGCACTGTCTGGCGGGGGCTGGTTGCCTGCCCGGTTGTTGTCGGTTTGGGCACGGGTACCGCTGGCCTGGCTTTTCGGCGGCAGCCCCGTGAAATCAATAGCCATCCTGCTGATCCTCAATTTCGCTTCTGATGAGGTTTATCGGATGTATCCGGCAAAACTTTAGCGTTTTTTCTGCACCTGTTTGCGGCAGGTTCCTGCGCGGCGAAAACAGCGGCGTTCAGGTGGCAGTATATCCCAGTCACGCAGTGCGGTCATGGGCCGGCATCAGGTTCAAGGAGCCGTGATTGGTGATTCGTGATTGGTAAATCGTGCATAGTGATTCGTAATTGGTGGCCGGCGGCCACCATCTTTTCAGCTTTCAGCTTTCGGCTGCTTTACCGCCCCAGAGGCCGAACGAGACCCCGTGCGACCACCAGTGCCTTGATTTCCTGCCCCGAGCGATCATTGCGTATCCGAATCTGGGCGCCTTCCAGGCCATCCTCCAGCGCCGTTCCCTGAGTTCGCAGAAGCAGGCCGCCGCTGCGAACCTCGATGATGACACTGTCACCGCGCTCGATCAGGGTGCTTTGGGTCAGCATGCCGGCATTGAGAATGCTGCCGTTGGGCAAATGGCGGCTGGCACTGCGCCCGATCACATCTTCCGGCGCCTGAAAATAGCCGCGGCTTTCATCACTGATGTCCAGCAGGCGGCTTTCGATATCCTCATTGCCGAGGGTTTCGCCGCGGCTCACCGGCCGACGGGTCACGATCACCGGATACAGGATGCCGACTTTGGCCGTGACGAAGAGCGCCCAGTGCTGCGCGGTGCTGCAGGACACCCGTGTGGTGATGCGACTGCCGCTACCCCGGGGGGCTTCAACCTGCAGAGGCGCTGCGCAGTCGGGCAGGCGCAGGCGCGTGCTGACCGGGTTGATGGTGACATCAATCCGGGCGCCGGGATTCTGCTGCTGGTAGTGCGCACTCAGGTAGTCCCGGGCACTGGTCTCGACAGCCTCGGCGGAGGTCTCGGCCCGGGTGGCCGTTGTGCCGAACAGGCAGGTGCTGAAGACGAGGACAGAAAGCAAAAGACGCGTCACAGGGATTTCCTGAGTGAATGGGCAAAGCGGTGGCCGCAGTTTGAGTGCTGCAGTGCCCGTCGATGATCTCAGGTCTGTTCAAAGCTGTAAACCGCAGCGATCAGGCGCCACTTGCCGCTTTGCCGCCTGGTGGCAAAGAGCGGTAAGAGGTTGCCGCTCGGTCGCGTCCCGGGATAGGCGGGCACCGTGGTTGCGGGGGCTCTGGGTGTTGGCACGTGGATTGCTTGAGTGATGGGGAGTCATGAAAAGAGGCAAGCGGATGACCATCAGCTTTGACAGCGCATTGGGGATTCACGAGTCGGCAACACTGTTGCGGGCCCGTCGGGCGGAAGTTCTGTCCAACAATATTGCCAATGCCGATACGCCGGACTTCAAGGCACGGGACCTGGATTTCGCCAGCCTGCTGAAAGGCGAGCAGTCATCCGCCAGCGCGTTGTCCATGCAAACCACTAAGGCCGGGCATCAGCAGGCCATGACGGATCCATCCTCGCTGGCTGCAGACATGATGTTCCGTATCCCGACCCAGCCGAGTGTCGACGGCAACACCGTCGAAGTGCAGGAAGAAATGGCGCGTTATACCGAAAACGCCCTCGATTATCAGGCGTCCTTTGACTTTCTGAACCGCAAGTTCAAGGGTCTGAGCAAGGCCATCACAGGAGAGTAAGCGATGTCTTTATCCAATGTTTTCAGTATCGCGGGCTCTGCCATGAACGCCCAGAGTGTGCGCCTGAACACCACGGCCAGTAACCTGGCCAATGCCGAGAGTATCAGTTCCAGCACCGGTGAAACCTATCGGGCGCGCAAGCCGGTATTCGAGGTGCGCGGGCATCAGGATACCCAGGCGTTTGATGCGCCCGGGCTTGAGGCCGGCGTTGGCGTGCATGTGGCCGAGGTAGTGGAAAGCGACGCGCCGCTGCGTCAGGAGTACAGCCCCAATCATCCAATGGCCGATGAAAACGGCTTCATCTACTACCCCAACGTAAATGTGGTGGAGGAGATGGCGGACATGATTTCGGCCTCGCGCTCCTTCCAGATCAATGCGGACATCATGAATACGGCCAAGCAGATGCTGCAGCGCACCCTGCAGCTGGGGCAGTAGGCCTGGGAGGCAAGCGGCCATGAGCACTATCGACAGTAGCAGCAATATCTTCAATCAGATCAATCAGACCAACCAGAGCAACAGCACCACGACCAGCGCCGATGAGTCGGACAGCGAAATGTTCATGAAGCTGATGATCGCTCAGTTGCAGAACCAGGACCCGACGAGCCCGGCGGATACCTCGGACTTCATGCAGCAGATTGCCAGCATGAGCACGGTCGAGAGCATCGCCAATCTGAGCACCTCGGTGGACCAGCTCGGCCAGTCCCTGATGAGCAGTCAGGCGGCGCTGCAGGCCTCTTCCATGGTAGGCCAGCAGGCTTTCGTGCAGACCGATCTTGCGGTATTGCCGGAAAACGGCGGTGTCGAGGGCCTGATCTCGATGGACACCAGCGCCTCGAATGTCTGGGTGTCGGTCTATGATCGCAACGGCGTACTGGTGGATACCCAGCAGATGGGGGCCCAGAGTGCCGGCGATCACAGTTTTGTCTGGAGCGGCACCGGCAATTCGCCGCCGGGGCAGTATCGCATCCTGGCCCAGGCCGAGGTGAACGGCAAGGTCGAAACCCAGGAGCTCTACCTGGGGCATCGCATCAATAGCGTGACGCTGGGCCAGAACGGCATCGGCATGAAAGTGAATACGGATGTCGGCTCCGCCGGAATCAACGATATCAAGCAACTCGGATAGGTGTCGCTCGCGCCGAGCTGAGCCGAGTTTGACTCGGTACGGCCGGCAGGCGCTACAAAGGAGAGCAGCATGGCAGGTTTCAATACCGCAATAACCGGGCTCAAGTCGGCATCCACCGATCTGGATGTCACCGGCAACAACATAGCAAACTCCAGCACGGTGGGCTTCAAGGCATCGCGCACCGAGTTTGCCGATATCTATGCCACCGCGGTGGTGGGGGCAGGCTCCAGCAACACGGCGGGGTCCGGCGTGACGGTGTCCGATATCGCGCAGGATTTCAGTGCCGGTACCATCGAGTTCACCAACAATAACCTGGACCTGGCGATCAACGGCTCAGGCTTCTTCCAGCTCGACGATGGCCAGGGCAGCGTGACCTACACCCGCGCCGGCGCTTTCGAACTCGACAAGGATGGCAATATCGTCTCCAAGGACGGCAAGAACCTGCAGGGCTACGGAGTGGATGATCAGGGCAACCTGCTGCCGGTGGGCAACCTGGCTGTCACCCAGAAGGAAAGCCCGCCCAAGGCTACTGAAAACATCGACTTGTCCGTCAATATCAATGCCAGCGCCGATGCCAGTACCCTGCTGACACCCTATAGCAAGGATGAGCCAGCGTCCTTTACCTACAGCACCACGGTACGCACCTTCGACAGCCTGGGTAACGAGCACACCATCAAGCTGAACATGGTGGAGCAGCCACCGGTGAGGGAAGTGCAGACGCTGGAATTCGATGCCCTGCCCAACTCGGTCACGATATCGGGTTACACCTTTGATCCCAGCGACGGCATTTCCGCCGCCGAGTCGGCAGCGCTGATCGACGCCGACCCGCGCATTGCCGCCATCAGTGTCAGCGCCAGCGGCACCGATCTGGTGGTGCGCATGAACGCATCCGCCACCGATATCAAGGAACTGCAGGTCGTGAATAACGATGGCAGTGTGAACCTGCTTGATATCAGCTCGACGCAGCTGGCTGCCAACGAAACTCAAACCTATGTTCTGGCCGCCGGTCCGCTGGCGGCGGATACGGTGGTTGATATTGGGGGCATTGAAATCGCGCTCGATGCCGGCATGACACAGGATCAGATGGGGGCGGCGCTGGCGTCGCGCCAGGGGGCGATCAAGGACCTCAATCCCGATGTCGAGTCGGTACTCTATGACACCAATAATGGCGATCTCATCATTACCTTCAAGGCGGCATCGGGTGATGTGGGCCTGCTGTCGGTGACGGATCCGGACGCGGTCATAACCGGGACGCCTGTGACGATTATGCCTGGCGACAACTCCTTTCAGGGCGTGTATCAGATGTATGCCTATCTGAATGGCGAAGAGTTGCTGGATATCGGCAAGGTGGTGGATCCCGGTGATGCGGGCTTTGCCTCCCAGCAGACCGAGGTCGGCCCGGTGCTGATTACCTTCGACCCGGCCAGCGGTTTGCTCAACAGCATTAACGGTCAGCAATTTCTGGCCGGCGGCAGTGTGCCCGGCATTTCCATTGCCGGTGCTGACCCTGCCAATGCGGAAACCGAGATCCGCCTGGACCTGACCAACACCACCCAGTTTGCCTCGGCCTCCATCGTGAAGACGCAGTCCCAGGATGGCTACACCAAGGGTGACCTGGTGGGGGTGAGCTTTGGCAGCGACGGTGAAATGATCGCGTCTTTCAGTAACGGTCAGAACCAGCAGCTGGGCGTGGTTGCCATCGCCACCTTCGAAAACCAGGCCGGCCTGCGTTCCAGTGGCGGTACCGAATGGACCGCGACCCTGGATTCCGGTTCCGCGATCGTCAACCCGCCGGGCGCGGGTTTGAGCGGCAGCCTGCGCTCGGCGGCGCTGGAACAGTCCAACGTCGACCTTTCGGCCGAGCTGGTGCGCCTGATCGAAGCCCAGCGCAACTTCCAGGCGAACTCGAAAACCCTTGAAACCCTCAATACAGTGACGCAGACCATACTGCAGATCTGATCGGGTTAACTGGCACTACCAAAAAGCGGCGCGGAGGCAACTCCAGCGCCGCTTTTTTGATTATGGCAGTACCGTGCGGGCAGTCTTGTGGTTATCGGTTATTGGTCATTTGTAAGCCGTAAGCCGTAAGCCCTAAGCCATCAAAGCATGATCTAGCAACGATTCTTTACGAATCACAAATCACGAATCACGAATCACGAATCACGAGTGCCCTTCACCGTCTGGCACAGCAATTGCTTTATATCCGTAAAGGTCGCGAAAGCGGCAACGGTTTTCCCAGCAGGAGCGGTCGATGGACAAAATGCTGTATGTGGCAATGAGCGGAGCGCGCGAGAGCATGGTGGCGCAGC
>JBFGZM010000065.1:0-12550 GCA_041586815.1 Marinobacterium sp.
ATAAAGATCAGTGGCCGTGACTTTCTTGAGCTGCTGAGCGGTGTTCGCCGGGGCCGTTTCACTAGCTCGGACTAAATCGCGGCAAATGCCTCGTTCAGATGGCCATCCGGGGCTCTGGCAGGATGCTGTATCAGCGGCCGTCGAAGAGTCTGTCCAGGCTCAGTGGTCCCGGGCCTGCAACACAGACGTAGAGAAAAACGAAACTGTACAATGCCGCCAGTTCGCCGTGATTCAGCATCGGCCAGAAGCCTTGGGGTGCGTGTATCATGAAGTAGGCCACAGCCATCATGCCGGATAAAATAAAGGCAATCGGACGACTGAAAAGGCCCAGCAGCAGCAGGGCGCCACCAAACAGTTCCAAAAAGCCCGCCAGGCCTATCAATGACATAATGTCCACCGGATGGTCGGGGGGCGCCGGAAAGCCCAGGATTTTCTGTGAACCATGCTGCATAAAGAGGAAGGCGGCGACGATACGCATCAGGCTGAGCAGCCAGGGCGAGCAGCGGGTGTAGAAAGAGTCCATTGCAGACATGAGTTTTGCCCTTTTGAGTCCAGTTCTTGTTAAGCCCCATTGGGTCACGGGTTACGAATCACGCTTGGTGATTGACAGTGCTGGCATCAGTATAGACAGGGCTGGCTTTCGCTGAGTCACAGCAGCCTTTCAAGTAGCTGCGGCCTGTTCGGCGGCAAGCGCAAGATCAAGCACGGGCAGCACGGTGTCGGTCAGTGGGTAATCACCGCGCCGCAGCTGCTCGAGGGGTATCCAGCGGGCAGCGGCGGCATCATCTCCAGCCAGGGGGACACCTGCCAGCCAGCGGCAATGTATCACCACCAGCAGGTAGTGATAATGCGGGTTTTCGGCTTCATGCCCCATCACGTCGAGCACCGTGAGTATTTCTAGCGTTTTGGCCTTTACGCCGGTTTCTTCAGTCAGTTCGCGCAGAGCCGCCTGCTGCACCCGTTCGCCGGTTTTGATTTTTCCGCCCGGAAAACTCCAGAGACCGGCACTGGGCGCCTGGCCGCGCTGGACCAGTAGTGCACAGTTGTCATGTATGAGCACGGCACTGACGGCCGGCACGGGGTGGGGCGGCTGTGTGGTTAACACCGCAGTAGGTGGCCTGGATGCAGGTCGGCGGGGGGGCTGTCTCATGAACACGTCTCTTGGCTGGTTGTTGAATCGCAAGTGTTTGGAGCAGTTTACGATCTATTGGCTGCTACGACGAAGTCGGGCCTATAGATCGTACACAGACGCTAGGCATCACGGCGGCGGTTAATCCTGGGTCGGCTCGCTTTGCGACATCAGCCAGTCGGAAAAATGCTGCACGATGGGCGAGAGTTTTCTCGCCCTGGGCAGGGTGAGGTAATAGCCGAAAGGCGAGCTGACCGGTACATCCAGCAGGGATACCAGCATGCCATTGTCGAGCATGGAGTCCACCAGCGGGCGCCAGCCGATAGCGACCCCTTGCCCGGCGATGGCGGCCTGCAGTAGCAGGGTGTAATTGTTGAATACCAGAGCCGGTTCGCCGGGGCGGGTGCGAATGTCCAGCGCGGCAAACAGCCGCGACCAGTTAAACCAGCGGGCATTGTGATCCGCTTCCAGCTGCAGCAAGGGCAGTTGGCTTAGCTCGCTTGCGATGTCGACGCCGCCCTGGTGCAACGCCGGGCTGCACACGGGGACCACCTCTTCACCAAACAGCTGCATCGACCGTTCCGGCGCTTCGCTGCCGTCGCCAAAATTGATGGCAATATCGATATCAGCCTGATCCGGCGATATCTGGTGCTGCGCCGTGATGACCCTGACCTCGGTGTCGGGGTGAAGCGCTCTGAAATCCGCTAGGCGCGGCACCAGCCAAAAGGCCGCCAGCGCAAAATCCGTGGCGACATTGATCACTTCTTTGGTGTTTTTTTGCTGCACGGCGGCAATCCCTCGCTGCAAGCGCTGCAGGCTTTCGGCTACGGCTTCGAACAGCAGCTCGCCGCTCGCGGTCAGACGGACGCCCCGGTGCTGGCGGTAAAAGAGCGGTACGCCCAGATCCTCTTCCAGCCGGCTGATGTGTTGACTGATGGCCGACTGAGTGCTGTTGAGTTCGCGAGCCGCGGCAGTGAAGTTGTGCAGGCGGGCGGCCGCTTCGAAGGCCTGCAGACTCGGCGTGGGCGGGAGAATATTCGGCTTTCCCATTAGTCCTGCTAATTCCTGGCATTAGTGTGAACCCAGTTTACAGCAAAACCAGCTGAGCGCAGTATCGTTCATAACACCTGTCTAGCGGCCATTTCGCGTCGCAGTGAGCCTGAACGATAGCCAGAGGAGTGCCCGGCTGCCATGAGTAAAACAAAACCCAATATTCTGTTCATTATGGCCGATCAGATGGCCGCGTCGGCACTGCCGGTTTACGGTCACCCAGTGGTAAAGACACCCAATCTCAGTGCCCTGGCCGAGACGGGCGTGGTGTTCGACTCCGCCTATTGCAACAGCCCTCTCTGTGCGCCTTCGCGGTTTGTACTGATGTCTGGCCGCCTGCCATCAAAAATCGGCGCCTACGACAACGCCGCCGAGCTGCCGGCTGATGTGCCAACCTTCGCTCATTATCTTCGTCATCTGGGATATCGTACGGCGCTGTCCGGCAAGATGCACTTCTGTGGCCCTGATCAGCTGCACGGCTTTGAAGACCGTTTGACCAGCGATATCTATCCGGCAGACTTTGGCTGGGCAGTAAACTGGGATGCATTCGAAACCCGTCCGACCTGGTACCACAACATGTCATCGGTGACCCAGGCCGGACCCTGTGTGCGCACCAATCAGCTGGATTACGACGACGAGGTGGTGTTTAACGCCCGCCGCTATCTGTACGACCATGTTCGCAGCAACGACGACCGCCCGTTCTGTCTTACTGTTTCCATGACCCACCCCCATGACCCCTATGCGATTCCGCAGGAGTACTGGGACCGCTACGACAACGATGAGATTGATCTGCCGGCCGTGACCATCGCGCCCGAAGATCAGGATCCGCACTCCGCGCGGCTGCGTTTCGTCTATGAAATGGACAAGACGGAAATCACGGAGCAGCAGATCCGCAATGCTCGCCGGGCCTACTATGGTGCCATCAGCTATGTCGACGATCAGATTGGTACCTTGCTGAAGACGCTGAAGGAAACCGGGCTGGATGAAAACACCATCATCGTTTTCTCTGGTGATCATGGCGACATGCTCGGTGAGCGCGGCCTCTGGTACAAGATGAGCTGGTTCGAAAACTCCGCCCGCGTACCGATGATCGTGCACGCACCAAAGCATTTTGCGGCGGCGCGGGTTAGCGCCAGTGTCTCGACCCTGGATTTGCTGCCCACCTTTGTGGATCTTGCGAGCAGCGGCGAATTCAGTGGTTTTGCCACGCCGATCGAAGGCCGCAGTCTGGTGCCGCACCTGCAGGGGGGGAAGGGGCATGACGAAGTGATTGGTGAATACATGGCCGAGGGTACTGTTGCACCGGTACTGATGATTCGCCGCGACAGCTACAAGTTCATTTACTGCCCCACGGACCCGGCACAGCTGTTTGACCTGGCGGCTGACCCGCAGGAGCTGAAAAATCTGGCGCAGAGCCCGGAACAGGCGGCGCTTGTGGAGTCCCTTTTGCAGGAAGTGAATGAGCGCTGGGATCTGGATGCGCTGCACCAGGATATTCTCTGGAGCCAGCGCCGTCGCCGTCTGGTCGCCGATGCGCTATGCCAGGGCAAGGTAAAAGCCTGGGACCACCAGCCCTTCGTTGATGCCAGTACCCAGTACATGCGTAACACCATCGACCTGGACGACCTGGAGCGTCGCTCGCGCTTCCCCCGGGTAGAGTGACTCGGACCGGTCTGTACGATGGGTTTTAAACTTTTGCTGACGCAGGATGATAATCATGAACACGAAACGTGAAACAGGTGTTAAACGCAGTGTGCTGGCCGCTGCCGTGGTGCTCGGGTTGACCGTACTGGCACAGTCTGCCACGGCTGCCGAGGCGCCTCAGTGCGAGCAGGTACGCCTGACGGATCCGGGCTGGACCGATATCAGCGTGACCAATGCGCTCGCTGGCGCCGTCCTCAAGGGGCTGGGATATAAAACATCCGTTGATTTGCTGGCGGTACCGATTGGCTTCGAAAGTCTGAAAAAGGGCGAAATTGACGTTTTCCTGGGCAACTGGATGCCAGCGCAGCAGAGCTTTATCGACAAGTACGGTGCGGACCTCGACAAGGTGCGTACCAACCTGGAAGGCGCCAAGTTTACCCTCGCAGTGCCGGCTTACGTCTATGACAGTGGTGTAACCCGCTTTGCCGACCTTGGTGCCCGTGCTCAGGATTTCCGCCAGCGCATCTATGGCATAGACCCTGGAGCGCCGGCCAACGGCTTGCTGCAGGGCATGATCGACAAGGGCGACTTCGGTCTCGACGGCTGGAAGCTGGTCGAGTCCGGTGAGCAGGCCATGCTGAGTCAGGTCACACGGGCGGTGCGCAAGCAGGAATCCATAGTCTTTCTGGGCTGGGCACCCCATCCGATGAACCTTCGCGTTGACATGAAATACCTTGAAGGCGGTGATGAATACTTCGGTCCCAATTACGGCGGCGCCAGCATTCATACAGTGACACGCAAGGGCTACAGCGCAGAGTGTCCGAATGTGGGCAGGTTGCTTAACAATCTTGCGTTCAATCTGGATATGGAGAGCGCCATCATGGGTGCCATACTGGATGACGGCAAGGACGCGGACAGCGCGGCTGCCGAGTGGCTCAGGGCAAACCCGGATGTGCTGGACAGCTGGCTTGAAAATGTCAGTACGCGCGATGGCAAGCCCGGTCTGGCGGCGGTGCAGCACCACCTGGGGCTGTAATGCAGGTCAGCAGCGAAAGGTGTAGCAGACTCAGGCGCAGGAGATGAAAGCAGAAAAACAGGCATAAAAAAGCAGGCAACCGGGGGAATCCGTCCGGTGCCTGCCAAGACCGTTATCGATGAATCATATCTGCAACCAATATGAGCCTGTGAGCCAACAGATGATAACGGGAGCCACTCCGAAGAGTGAGGGTGCAGGAGGCGCGGCCAGGCCGCGCCTCCCGTGTTACTTACGCGATATCCTGGCCAACCTTGACCACCTTCAGGGTGTTGGTGCCGCCCTGGGCGTTCATGTAGTCGCCCTTGGTGATCACTACCAGGTCACCATCCACAACTACGCCACGATCAATCAGTTCATTGATGGCGCGCTGGTTGATTTCCTTTGGCTCCATCTCTTCGCTGTAAAAAGGAATGGTCTGCACGCCGCGGTATAGCGAAACGCGGTGCTGGGTGTCTTCCCGGCGCGACAGCGCAAAAATGGGCAGCGGCGAACGAATGCGTGACATGAGCAGAGGGGTGAGGCCTGACTCGGTCATGCAGATGATTGCCTTGACGCCACGCAGATGGTTGGCCGCATAAATGGCTGACAGCGCGATGGTTTCGTCAATGGCTTCAAAATGTTCGTGGATACGATGCTTGGAGCGGTGCGTGATCGGGTGCCGTTCAGCCCCCATGCACACACGGGACATGGCTTCCACGGTTTCCACCGGATAGTCGCCCGCGGCCGTTTCAGCCGACAGCATGACCGCATCGGTGTAATCCATCACGGCATTGGCCACGTCGGACACTTCTGCGCGAGTCGGCATGGGGCTGTTGATCATAGACTCCATCATCTGAGTCGCGGTGATCACTACCTTGTTGAGCGAACGGGAGCGGGCGATGATGTGCTTCTGCACCGCCACCAGTTCCGCATCACCAATTTCCACCGCCAGGTCGCCACGGGCCACCATTACGGCTTCGGAGGCGCGAATGATGCCATCCAGAATCGAGTCGTCGGCAACGGTTTCAGCGCGCTCGATCTTGGCGACCAGGCCGGCGGTGGAGCCTGCCGCGCGCAGCAGGGCACGGGCTTCGTCCATGTCGGATGCATCACGCGGAAAAGACACGGCTACATAGTCGACGCCAATGGCGGCGGCCGTCTTGATGTCTTCGCGATCCTTGTCCGTTAGTGCCTTGGCAGACAGTCCGCCACCCAGGCGGTTGATGCCCTTGTTGTTCGAGAGCACGCCACCCACCAGCACTTCGGAGTCGATGCGGGTATCGGTAACAGCGGTGACCTTGAGTTCAACGCGGCCATCGTCCAGCAGCAATATGTCGCCGATACGGGCATCACGGATCAGGGCTTCAAAGTCGATGCCGACCTGAGTTTCGTCGCCCGCGTCCTTGTCCAGCGTTGAATCCAGCGCGAAAGCCTGGCCCTTGGTCAGGCTGACCTTGTGATTCTTGAATCGTGAAATGCGAATCTTAGGCCCCTGCAGGTCGCCCAGAATGGCAACGAAGCGGCCCTGTTTGCGGCTGATCTCACGCACCAGGCTGGCGCGGGCCTGATGGTCTGCAGCTTCCCCGTGGGAGAAGTTCAGACGCACCACATCGGTACCCGCGGCAATCAGTTTCTCAAGCATTTCCGGGCTGCTGGTAGCAGGCCCTAGCGTAGCGACGATCTTGGTTCGGCGTAACATTTTTTATTCTGCTCCTTAGGCCGGGGCGTTAACCAGGGCAAGAGTGTTATCAAGCATGCGGTTCGAGAAGCCCCACTCGTTGTCATACCAGGCCATGACCTTGACGAGTCGACCGGAGACTTTGGTCTGAGTGGCGTCGAAAGTCGACGACAGGGCGCAATGGTTAAAGTCAACGGACACCAGTGGCAGTGTATTAAAGCCCAGTACCGGGGATTTTTCCGCCGCTGCCTGCAGCAGGGCGTTGACTTCATCGACCGTGGTACTGCGTTCGGCGATGAAGGCCAGGTCAACCAGTGAGACGTTGATGGTCGGTACACGCACCGCCATGCCGTCGAACTTGCCGGCCAGTTCCGGCAGTACCAGGCCTACCGCAGCAGCGGCGCCGGTTTTGGTCGGAATCATTGACTGGGTAGCAGAGCGGGCACGATACAGGTCGGAGTGGTAAACGTCCGACAGGTTCTGGTCGTTGGTGTAGGCATGGATGGTGGTCATCAGGCCGCTTTCGATGCCGATCTCGCGCTGCAGAACCTGGGCTACGGGTGCCAGACAGTTGGTGGTGCAGGAAGCGTTGGAAATAATCTCGTCACTCTGGCGCAGGGTGCTATCGTTAACTCCATACACTACGGTGGCATCAACGCCGGTGCCGGGTGCGGAAATGATGACCTTGCGTGCGCCGGCGCTGAGATGAGCGGCGGCTTTTTCGCGGCTGGTGAACAGGCCGGTGCACTCGTACACCACATCAATGTCAAGCGAAGCCCAGGGCAGTTCGGCCGGGTTGCGCAGGGAGCTGATGCTGATGCGGTCGTTGTTGACGGTCATGGACTCGCCATCGTGGCTTACGGAGCCGTTGAAGCGGCCATGTACGCTGTCGAACTGGAACAGATGGGAATTGATGGCAGCATCGCCGAGGTCGTTGATGGCGACAACCTGGATGCGATCACGGTAGTTGTTTTCGTAGAGTGCCCGCAGGACATTGCGGCCTATGCGACCAAAACCATTAATAGCAACGCGTATTGTCATGTCAGAACCTCTGCTGCATCGATGTGCTGTTGTAATTTTGTAAAATTTACGCTTTTGGTGGAAATAAATCAAACATTAAAATATAAAATTGGTAAACTTACCAAAATTAACGTGACTGTTGCATTTATATGGCTGCAAGCTGCAGACTCGGCGTCTCAGTTTGTCTTATATACGTAATATTCCAAACACAAGAAACCTACTTTCAGGAGTCGCCATGCACCCTATCGTTGAGCAAGTCACCGCACGGATCATCGCCCGCAGCAAAAAGAGTCGCGGCGACTACATCAGTCGCATGAAGGCGGCCGAAGAAAAGGGCGTGCATCGCAGTGCCCTGTCCTGTGGCAACCAGGCGCATGGTTTCGCCGCCTGTGGCGCCAGTGACAAGCAGGCGCTCAAGATGACCAACGCGGTCAATGTGGGCATCGTCACCGCGTATAACGACATGCTGTCCGCGCACCAGCCCTATGAGGACTATCCCAACAAGATCCGTACCGCGGTACGTGAACTGGGATCTGTCGCCCAGGTGGCAGGCGGTGTTCCGGCCATGTGTGACGGTGTCACCCAGGGCCAGCCTGGTATGGAGCTTAGCCTGTTTAGCCGTGATGTCATTGCCATGTCGACGGCTGTCTCGCTATCACACAACATGTTCGATGCTGCACTCTATCTTGGCATCTGCGACAAGATCGTGCCGGGACTGCTGATGGGTGCTTTGAGCTTTGGACATCTGCCAACCCTGTTGGTGCCGGCGGGCCCGATGCCCAGCGGCCTGCCCAACAAGGAAAAGGCGCGTATCCGTCAGCTCTATGCCGAAGGCAAGGTCGGTCGTGATGCGCTGCTCGATTGCGAGTCCAGTTCTTACCACAGCGCCGGCACATGCACGTTTTACGGCACAGCCAACACCAACCAGCTGGTTGTCGAGCTGATGGGGCTGCACCTGCCAGGCTCATCATTTGTCAATCCGGGAACGGAACTGCGCGATGCCCTGACCCGCGAATCTGCCCGTCAGGCGGTGCGCATTACCGAACAGAATGGCCGCTTTACGCCGCTGTACGAAGTCGTGGACGAAAAAGCTATCGTCAACGGCCTGGTGGCGCTGCTGGCCACCGGTGGTTCGACCAATCACACCATGCACATGATTGCCGTGGCCCGCGCTGCCGGCATCATTATCAACTGGGACGATTTCTCCGATCTGTCCGATGTGGTGCCGTTGCTGGCTCGCATCTACCCCAATGGCGAAGCGGACATCAACCACTTCCAGGCCGCCGGCGGCACCTCCTTCCTGGTGCGTGAACTCCTGGCTGGGGGCTTTATGCACGAAGATGTCGTCACCGTCATGGGCGAGGGCATGTCGCACTACACGCAGGAGCCCTTCCTTGAAGACGGCAAGCTGGTGTGGCGCCAGGGCGCGACCGAATCACTGGATCCGGCTGTACTGCGAGGCACCGCCGAACCTTTCAGCTCCAACGGTGGCCTCAAGCTGCTCAAGGGCAACCTGGGCCGCGGTGTGGTCAAGATTTCTGCTGTGGCTGCCGAGCATCAGGTGGTTGAAGCGCCGGCGCTGGTGTTTGATGACCAGGACCAGGTGGCCGAGGCATTCAAGCGCGGCGAGCTGGAAAAGGACTTCGTTGCCGTGGTGCGCTACCAGGGCCCCAAGGCGATCGGCATGCCTGAACTGCACAAGCTGACACCGTACCTCGGCACACTGCAGGATCGAGGCTTCAAGGTGGCACTGGTCACCGATGGTCGCATGTCAGGTGCATCCGGCAAGGTACCGGCCGCGATTCACGTCTGGCCGGAAGCTGCCAATGGAGGCCCGCTGGCCCGAGTGAACAGTGGCGACCTGATACGTCTGGATGCCCGTACCGGCAGCCTGGAACTGCTGATGAACGACGCCGAGTTTGCCGCCCGTGAAGCGGTGCCAGCCAGCGAGATGACCCGTCATCATCAGGGCATGGGGCGCGAGCTTTTCGCACCGCTACGCCAGCAGGTCAGCGGCGCAGAAGAGGGTGCCAGCATTTTCTTCCAAGGGGAGAATAATGCATGAGTGAGTATGCGCTGGTTGGCGATATCGGTGGCACCAATGCGCGCTTTGCATTGGTGAAGCCTGGTAGTGTCGAACTGGAGCATATTCGGACACTGGCCTGCGCCGAATACGACAACCTGGATTCGGCCTGCAACACCTACCTGGCCCAGGCGGGGGTGAGCGGCGTCAAGCGGGCCTGCCTGGCCTTTGCCTGCCCGGTACAGGATGAGCAGATCCGCATGACCAACAACCACTGGGCATTTGCTCGTTCGGTGATGCAGCGCACCCTGGGTCTGGATCAGTTTCGGCTGTTGAATGACTTTACCGCCATGGCGCTGGGCATGTTGCATGTGCAGCCCCGTGATCTGGTTGCCATTGGCGGGGGAGCGAGCCTGGATGGCGGCACGCGGCTGGTTATCGGCCCGGGTACCGGGCTTGGTGTTTCGGCACTGGTGCCGGCCGGAGATGAATGGGTGCCGCTGTCGACCGAAGGCGGCCATGTCAGCTTTGCGCCTACGGACGAACTTGAAGTGGCGATCTGGCGCAGCCTGAAGGATCAGTTCGGGCGGGTATCCGTGGAGCGCATTCTCTGCGGCCAAGGCCTGGTAAATCTTTACCAGGCCATTGCACAGTACCGCTCGCTACCCGCGACCCTGAAGCTTCCTGCCGAAGTTACCGCCGCTGGTCTGGCAGGCGATACCCTGGCCGAAGAAGCGCTGGCGCGCTTCTGCCGCATTCTTGGCGAGCAGGCCGGAGACGCGGTCTTGACCGTTGGCGGTCGTGGCGGGGTTTATCTGTGCGGTGGTATCCTGCCGCGCATGCAGGACTTCCTGCTGTGCAGTGCCTTTCGTGCCGGTTTTGAAGCCAAGGGGCGTTTCGAAAGCTACATGAACAAGGTGCCGGTATGGCTCTGTACCGCCGAATATCCGGGTTTGCTGGGTGCGGCGGCCGGACTCGACAACTCGCTGGTTAGGGGATAAGGAATAGCATGAACAAAGAACTCTCTGCTCTGTTGCAGGCAATGCCGGACGGCATTCAGGATGCGAACCTGAGAGGGTTTTCGCTGTTGCTGATACGCCAGCCGTGGGGCGAGCTGGTGCTGTCGCGCCAGGGTGCCCAGGTGCTGCATTTCCGGCCCAGCGACCAGCAGCCCGTGTTATGGCTGAGTGACAGCGTGCAGCCGGCACCGGCGCCTATTCGCGGCGGTATCCCGCTGTGCTGGCCCTGGTTTGCCGCTCATCCGGACGACCCTTCGCGACCGTTTCATGGCCTGGCCCGCACCGCGCTCTGGAATATCGAGGTGCAGGCATGCAATGCCGAGCACGCATGCCTCCTGTTGCAGCCTGCAGATGCACTGGATACCGGACTTGTGCCGAGCGTGCGGGTTGAGGTGGCGGACCGCGAGCTGCGTGTAAGCGTCGAAACCCTAAATCCAACCAGCCAGCCTATACTGCTGACCCAGGCACTGCACAGCTATCTGGCGGTGTCGGATGTACACCAGGTCGTACTGGATGGTTTGCAGGGATGTGAATACCGGGACAAGCTTCTGCAGGGCGCGAGCTGTCACCAGACAGAGCCGCTGGTGATCCGCCAGGCCACCGATCGCATCTATAGTCATGATGCGGTCACACGAGTGCAGGATGCTGGCGGGCAGCGGTGCCTTCGCATTGGCAAGGTCGGCAGTGGCTCAACGGTGGTGTGGAACCCAGGCGCGGCGGCTGAGTCCATCGCAGATGTGGGGCTGGCACAGCAGGCGGAGTTTGTCTGCGTTGAGGCGGCGAATACCTTCGTTGATCCCGTTCGCCTGCTGCCGGGACAACGGCACCGTCTGGAGACCCTTATAGCGATCGTGGAGTAGAAATATGGCAGAGTTGAACAGGGCGGTGGATACGCCGCTGGTGCTGGGCATGATGCGCCTGCATGAGCAGAAGTCGTTGCACGAACCGGCGGTGCTGGCCGGCTGGATCGAGCGGCGTCTGGAGCAGGGGCTGCACTGGTTCGACCATGCCGACATCTACGGTGATGGCCACTGTGAAGCAATGTTTGGTGCCGCTCTTGCCCAGTCCCCGGAGCTGAAGTCCAGGGTTTGCCTGATCAGCAAGGCGGACATCATCCGGGTTCCGCGGGATAACTCGCCCTGGAACGTTACTCATTACGACAGTTCTCCCGATTTTCTTGAGGCCTCGGTCAATGGCAGCCTCAACCGGCTGGGAGTGGAACGGCTCGACATGTTTCTGCTTCACCGGCCGGACCCGCTGATGGATGCCGAACCCACGGCTCGGGCACTCGAGCGCTTGCTGCAAAGTGGCAAGGTTGCGCAGATCGGAGTATCCAACTTCACTCCCCCGCAGTGGCGACTGTTGCAGCAGGCACTGGGCAGTCGCCTGAGCTGCAATCAGCTGGAGCTGTCCTTGCGCATGAGTGCGCCGCTGTTTAACGGCACCAGCGAGGCCATGCAGCATGACGGGCTGCAGCTGCTGGCCTGGTCGCCGCTGGCCGGTGGCCGACTGGAGGAAGAGGGGCTTGGCATCCTGCTGCATGAACTGGCGGCCCGGATTGGTTGTGGTCCTGTTGGTCTGGCCATGGCCTGGCTGCGACGCATTCCAGGGAAGCCGGTGCCGGTTCTGGGCAGTCTGAATGAAGACCGCATCGCCGATGCCCTGGCGGGATGTCGCTATGAAATGCAGCGATCCGACTGGTTTGCCCTGCTGGAAATGGCCCGGGGTCAGCGCGTTCCCTGAGCGGTCTGTTTCTCGCTGCCCGTTGGTCGGACTGCTTTCAAATACATTGCCCAATTACCTTTTAAGTGTGCTCGGTGCCCTTATGGCGCTGGACTTTGTGCAGGCACAGCGGCAACCGGCGTCGCACTGAACCAGATATCACCATAGGATGCACTGACGGACTGGCCGGTATTGTCGGTATCCGTCATGAGTGCCACGGCGGCGACAGGGCCGGGCTCTTCACCAAACA
>JBFGZM010000066.1:0-12264 GCA_041586815.1 Marinobacterium sp.
CGTTTGTCGGAGGGGGCCACGGCAACCGATCTGGTACTCAGCGTGACAGAAATGCTGCGCACTCATGGTGTGGTCGGCAAGTTTGTCGAGTTCTTTGGCGCAGGCCTGGCCGAGCTGCCGTTGGCGGATCGCGCCACCATTGCGAACATGGCACCGGAGTATGGGGCCACCTGCGGTATTTTTCCGATCGACATTGAAACCCTGCGCTACCTGGAGCTAACCGGTCGCAGCGCCGAGCAGCGTGCACTGGTGGAGGCCTATGCCCGGGAACAGGGGCTCTGGCATGACAGTACAGGCCCGCAGGCTGAGTACAGTGAGGTGCTGGAGCTGGATCTCGCGTCGGTGGTGCCGAGCATCGCCGGCCCCAAGAGGCCCCAGGACCGTATTGCCCTGACCGATGC
Source organism: Marinobacterium sp. (assembly GCA_041586815.1). Taxonomy (GTDB): domain Bacteria; phylum Pseudomonadota; class Gammaproteobacteria; order Pseudomonadales; family Balneatricaceae; genus Marinobacterium_A. Next base: position 402 of record JBFGZM010000066.1, read on the forward strand.
CAAACGTGCGTTCATGAGCGCCATGCGACAGGAGCAGGGTACGGTCGACCCGGATGTACCGATGCAGGATGGCGGTGTTGCCTGTGAGCTGGATGGTGAGCAGCATCTGTTGCGCCATGGTGATGTGGTTATTGCGGCTATTACATCCTGTACCAATACCTCCAATCCGGCGGTGATGCTGGCGGCGGGTCTGGTAGCCCAAAAGGCCCGGGGTCTGGGATTGAAAACCAAACCCTGGGTCAAGACCTCGCTGGCACCGGGCTCCCAGGTGGTACAGGCCTACTTGCAGGCGGCGGGGCTGATGGAGCCTCTGGAAGCGCTGGGGTTCAACCTGGTGGGGTTTGGCTGTACTACCTGCATCGGCAACTCGGGGCCATTGCGCCCGCAGATCAGCAAGGCGATAGCTGATGGCAACCTTGTGGTGTCGTCGGTGCTCTCGGGCAATCGCAACTTCGAGGGGCGGATTCATCCCGACGTCAAAACCAATTATCTGGCGTCTCCGCCGCTGGTGGTAGCCTATGCGCTGGCGGGTAGCCTGACGGTGGATCTGTATCAGGATCCGCTGGGGCAGGATTCGAAGGGCAACCCGGTCTACCTGAAGGATCTCTGGCCGACGCCGCAGGAAATTCAGCAGCTGTTGCGAAAATGCATCAGCGCGGACATGTTCCAGAGCCGTTATGCCGATGTATTCGAGGGGCCTGCATTCTGGCAGGCGCTGCCGTTGCCAGAGGGAAAAACCTACCAGTGGCCCGATTCCGGCTACATCAAGCATCCACCCTATTTTGACGGCATGAGCGCGGAGCCGGTGCCGCCGCAGGCGGTAACGGGCGCGCGCTGCCTGGTTCGGGTAGGGGATTCAATCACCACGGATCATATCTCGCCGGCTGGAGCCATCAAGGCTGACAGCCCCGCAGGCCTGTATCTGCAGCAACGGGGTGTACAGCCCGCTGATTTCAACAGCTATGGTTCCAGGCGTGGCAACCATGAAGTCATGATGCGCGGCACCTTTGCCAATATACGCTTGCGCAACCAGCTGGCTCCGGGCACAGAGGGGGGCTGGACGACACACTTTCCTTCCGGCGAGCAACTCAGCATCTTTGATGCGGCCATGCGGTATCAGCAGGAATCGGTGCCTTTGGTGGTGCTGGCGGGCAAGGAGTATGGCACCGGCTCGAGCCGGGACTGGGCCGCCAAGGGCACTCGACTGCTGGGCATCGGCGCGGTAATCGCCGAGAGTTTCGAACGCATTCACCGCTCCAACCTGGTGGGTTTCGGCATACTGGCGCTTCAGTTCAGGGATGGCGAATCGGCCGAGAGTCTCGGCCTGCATCCTGAAGCGGTGTTTGATATCGCTTCGGTTGACCAGCGGCCAGCCGAGATTGAAGTCAGGGCCACGGCACCGGATGGCAGCCAGTCCCGTTTTCAGGTCAGGGTGCGAGTCGATACGCCGGTGGAGTGGGAGTATTATCGCCATGGCGGCATACTGCAGTACGTATTGCGCAACCTTGCCGGTGCCGATGCATCGGCGTCCGCCTGAGAAGCAATGTCTCTCAGGCCGCCTTGTCTGCAGTGTCCGCCGCTGGTTCGACCTGCAGAACTGCAGGCGTACCGGCGGCCAGGAAAGAGATAATGGCCAGGACGCCACACAATGCCATGACCGCGGTCATCGGCACCGAGGTGTCGTTGTGGAGCAGTCCGACCGCAGCGCCGCCGAGGGAGCCAACGCCAAAGCGCAGCGCACCGCCCAGTGCCGAGGTGCTGCCCGATATCCGGGCAAAGCGATTCATGGCTTCAGACAGGGTATGGGCGCTGACTATGCCGTAGGTACCGACAAAGAGCACACAGGCCGGCACGATCAGTGCCAGTTTGGGCTCCGCTACGGTACTGAGCACGAACAGGAGCACAGACACCAGGCTGATCAGTATAAAGGTCAATTGCAGTACGCGCTTTGAGCTCAGGTGTGAGAAGCGATTGGCCAGGGTCGTGAGTGTCATCAGGGCGATAATGTTCAGGCCGAACAGTACGCCGTAGTATTGCTCGGCAACGCCAAACAGCTCGATATAGACAAAGGGCGATGCGGCTACAAAGGCCATCATGCCGGCAAACATGAAGCCGGCACTGAGCATATGGCACAGGGCATGGCGATCGCGCAGCAGCATGCCATAGTTGCGAATCAGGACGGACGGTCGCAGCGGTGTGCGCTGTCGGGGTGGCAGGGTTTCGTCCACCTTCAGGTAAAACAGGGCCAGACCGGTAACTGCAATCAGGACCAGTACCCAGAAAATCAGCCGCCAGCCGCCGACGACGAGCACCAGTGCGCCCAGCACCGGGGCGATCAGCGGGGCCACCGCCATGACCATCATGATAACGGCCATGGTACGGGCAAAGTCCCCTCCCTCGAAACGGTCTCTGACCAGTGCTGGCACGGTCACTGCCATGGCTGCAGCGCCTGCGGCCTGCAGGGCGCGGGCCATCAGCAGCCAGTGGATGTCGGTGGCCAGAGCGCAGAGGGCGCTGCCGAGGATGAAAAGCAGTGCGCCGGCAATTATGACGAAACGACGGCCCAAGGCATCGGAAAGAGGGCCAAAAATCAGCTGTGGCAGGGAGAAGCCGATCAGGAAAACAGTCAGGCTCTGCTGCACCAGCTCGGTTGAGGTATCGAGGCCGCTGGCAATGGCCGGCATGCTGGGCAGGTACATGTCGATTGCCAGTGGCGAGAGCCCGATCAGGAGAGCGAGAATGACGATAAAGGCTTTGTCGGTGGTCATAAATACATGATCTACAGTGTAAAGGTGACAGGTCTAGGCGTGGACTACCTTGGTGAGAGTGCCGCCACCCGAGCGGATTCAGGTGCAGGAACCGGGTTGGCAGGGAACATGGCGCGGGTAATCACACAAACTGAATAATTGACGCCAGCCAAACTAGACTGGGTAGAGGAGACAGATTTTAACACCCATTCGGTGGCATTGCCGGCCGTGTTTTACGAACTTACTGTTGCAATAATTGCACGAATACCGGCTTGTACTGATCCAATAACTGCACAGAGGTACGGGTATGATGGACAGTCCCTGGTCAGATCGTCTGGTTGCGCATCGCGGCTATGCCGCCCGCTACCCTGAAAACACTCTGCTGGCCGTACGCGAGGCGCTCAATGCCGGCGCGCGGTTTGTAGAAGTCGATATACAGCTCAGTGCCGATCGCGTTGCGGTGGTCTTCCATGATGATGATACTCAGCGCCTGTGCGGCCAGGGGGGGATTGTACAGGCATTGCAGCGTGCGGAGCTGGCTGCGCTGTCCTGCCACTATCCGTCCCGTTTTGGTGAGGCCTTTCAGGGCGAGCACCTCGCTACACTATCCGGGTTGCGCCTGTTGATGCAGCAGTACCCCGATGTAATCTTTTTTATCGAACTCAAACGCGGATCCATTGAACATTTTGGCAGGCGCGACTTCCTCCAGGCGGTAACCTCGGGTCTCGAGGCAGTGCGGGATCAGGTTGTGCTGATCAGCTATGATGTTCCGATTCTGCAGCAGGCGGCAGGGCAGGGGTGGCGCATCGGTGCCGTGCAGGATGAATGGCCCGGTATCGATAATCCGCAGTTGCAGCAGCTCAACCCCGAGTTTCTGTTTCTGGATGTTAACTGCTTGCCGGAAGGGCCTCTGGCCTGGCAGGGAGTACGTCTGGCAGTGTTTGAGGTGGCCGAGGCTGCATTGGCAAAAGACCTTATGGGAAGGGGTATTGAGCTGGTGGAAACCTTTGAGGTCGGGGAAATGCGCTACGCACTGACCTGCGAGCAGGACGCGCTTGATACGCACTAGGCTCGCTATGAACAGCAATGGTGCCAGCGGGCTGGGGCAGCAACCAGCGCTGCCACAGGCCTGGAGTCAGCACGGGGGTCAGAGTGTCTTGAGTTTGTCCTGGTAGGGTGGCCATCCCATGGCCTTGCCACCCAGCAAGTGCAGGTGAATGTGATAGACGGTCTGGCCGCCGTGATTATTGCAGTTAAGCACCGTGCGGTAGCCGTTATCGGCAAAGCCCTGTTCCTGGGCGAGCTTGGCCGCGACCATGACCATATGACCGACGACCTCGCGATCCTGCGGCGAAATATTATTCAGTGTGGCGATGTGCTGGCGCGGAATAACCAGCGCATGAAAGGGCGCCTGTGGATTAATATCGTTAAAGGCAATCACCTGATCGTCTTCGTAGATGATTCCCGCCGGGATTTCCTTTTTCAGTATCTTGCAGAACAAGCAGTCCATAACAGCCCTCGTCGCGCCAGAATTGAGTTGACCGCCGTCAGGCGGTCAGAGCGTTTCGAGCACTTCGCGCGGCGGACAATGGTATTGCGCACAGACGGTATCGTCGGACTTGACGGATTCGAGATGAACGTCAAAACCCCAGAGCCTGTGCAGGTGCCGGAGGACTTCTTCCGTACTCTCCCCCAGCGGCTGGTTATTATACATGTAGTGGCGCAGGGTCAGAGAGCGATCGCCACGTACATCGACATTGTAGACCTGGATGTTGGGTTCACGGTTGCCCAGGTTGTACTGTGCCGACAGGTCCTCGCGTATGCGCTGGTAGCCCGCATCGTTGTGGATGGCCGATACCTTGAGCGTCGGGCTCTCGGCATCATCGTAAATCTCGAAAAGTTTGAGCTCGCGAATCAGTGCGGGTGAAAGGTATTGCTGGATAAAACTTTCGTCCTTGAAGTTCTGCATGGCGTAATGCACGGCATCAAGCCAGTCGGTGCCGGCCAGCTGCGGGAACCATTCGCGGTCTTCATCTGTGGGGTGCTCGCAGATGCGACGAATGTCCTGCATCATGTTGTAGCCCAGCGTGTAGGGGTTGATACCACTGAAATAGGGTGAGTCAAAGGGCGGCTGATAGACCACGCTGGAGTGGCTGTGCAGAAACTCCATCATGAAACCGTCGGTTACAAGGCCCTCGTCATAAAGACCATAGAGCAGGTTGTAGTGCCAAAAGCAGGCCCAGCCTTCGTTCATGACCTGGGTTTGTTTCTGTGGATAAAAATACTGCGAGACCTTGCGCACGATACGCACAATCTCTCGTTGCCAGGGCTCCAGCAGCGGGGCGTTCTTCTCGATAAAGTAGAGGATGTTTTCCTCCGGGTCCTTGGGAAAACGGGTGACCCGGGCGGTTTCATGCTCTTCTTTTTGCGGAATGGTGTTCCAGAGGTCATTAAGGTGGCGCTGGATGTACTCTTCGCGATCCCGCTGGCGCTGGCGTTCTTCCTCGGCGGTTAGCGGCTGCGGGCGCTTGTAGCGGTTTACGCCGTAGTTCATCAAGGCGTGGCAGGAGTCGAGCAGTTCCTCTACGGCTTCGGTACCGTAGCGCTCTTCACAGTCGGCGATGTATTTCTTGGCGAACACCAGGTAGTCAATAATGGCGGAGGCGTCTGTCCAGGTCTTGAACAGGTAGTTGCCCTTGAAGAACGAGTTATGACCGTAGCAGGCGTGGGCAATGACCAGCGCCTGCATGGTCATGGTGTTCTCTTCCATCAGGTAGGCGATGCTGGGGTTGGAGTTGATGACGATCTCGTAGGCCAGCCCCATCTGGCCGCGCTTGTAACGCTGCTCGGTTTCGACGAACTGTTTGCCGAAGGACCAGTGGTTGTAGTTGAGCGGCATGCCGATGGATGAATATGCATCCATCATCTGTTCGGAGGTAATGATTTCGATCTGGTTGGGGTAGGTATCCAGGCGAAACCCCTTCGCCAGGCGGGCAATTTCCCGGTCATAGGCTTCAATCAGTTCGAAGGTCCACTCGGAGCCTGTCGATAGCGGTGTTTTTTTCTTTGCCGGACGACCACTCATGCAGCACCTTCCATTTTCCGTGCAAACAGTTTGCGAAAGACAGGATAAATGTCGGATGCTTCCTCGATCTGATGCATCGCAAAGGTTTCCGGATAGGCTTCGCGCACGCGTTCATACTCCAGCCAGAGATTCTGATGAGGTCCGGTGGTGATTTCGACGTAGGCAAAGTACTGCACGTGCGGCAGCACCCGGTTGATCAGTATTTGACGACAGGCATCGGAGTCGCCATCCCAGTTGTCGCCATCAGAAGCCTGGGCAACATAAATGTTCCAGTCACCGGCCGGGTAGCGGTCGCGAATGACATCGCCGGACAGGGTCAGGGCGCTGGATACGATAGTACCGCCGGTTTCACGCGAGTAGAAAAACTCCTCTTCATCCACTTCCTTGGCGTGGGTGTGATGGCGGATGAAAACCACCTCGATCTGCTTGTAGTTACGGTTCAGGAACAGGTAGAGGAGAATAAAGAACCGCTTGGCCATGTCCTTGATGGCCTGTGTCATGGAGCCGGAGACATCCATTACACAGAACATGACCGCCTTGCTGGACGGCACCGGGACGCGCACCAGGTTGGTGAATTTGAGGTCAAAGTCGTCGATAAAGGGCAGCTTGCGAATTTTTTTCTCTAGCGCTTCGATTTCCGTGCGCAGCAGAGCGCAGCGCTTGGCATTTTCCGGATTGTCCGGTGCATCCTCGAGCGCCCAGAGTTCCTTTTTCAGCTCCCGCACCTGACGCCGGTCTTTGCCCGATAGCGCGATACGTCTGGCATGGGCGGCACGCAGGGACCTTACAATATGCAGCTTCTCCGGTGAACCGGACGTGGTGAAACCGGCCCGGCGGGTTTCGGTCTGGGTGGCGGCGCGCAGTTTCTTTTTCACCATGTAGGGCAGTTCGAGGCCTTCAAACAGGAAGTCGAGAAACTCCTCCTGGTTGATGTTGAAGGTGAACTCATCCATGCCTTCGCCCTGGTTGCTGGCCTTGCCCTTGCCGCTGCCGCTGCCACCACCGCCCTGGGGCCGGCGGAATTCGTCCCCCTCCATGTATTCCTTGTTGCCTGGATAGATGCGCTGGCGCTGGCCGCCGTCGCCGTGGTGAAAGACGGGTTCCGAGATGTCGCGATTGGGGATCGTGACCTGACCGCCCTGTTCTATGTCCTTGATGGAACGCTGATTGACCGCTTCTTCCACCGCCCGCTTTATATGCTTGCGGTAGCGACGCAGGAAGCGCTGCCGGTTTACGGTGCTCTTCTTCTTTGCGTTAAGCCGACGATCAATAATGTAACTCATACCCTGCTCCTTGGCCCGCGTCGCCTGCTACACCGGTTAGGGTGCAACAGGAGACGCCGAGCCCGTATGTGGGGCGACAGCAACCCGTATCGGCTTTGGAGCCGGTTACTGGGACTTGCGTACGCGGATATACCATTCACTCAGCAGACGTACCTGCTTTTCAGTATAACCACGGTTGATCATGCGTTTAACAAATTCGCCATGCTTGCGCTGATCGTCCGACGAGGCCTTGGCGTTGAAGGAAATGACCGGCAGAAGGTCCTCGGTATTGGAGAACATCTTCTTCTCGATCACGGTACGCATTTTCTCGTAGCTCATCCAGGTGGGATTGTTGCCATTGTTGTTGGCCCGGGCACGCAGTACAAAGTTCACGACTTCGTGGCGGAAATCCTTGGGGTTGCTGATGCCGGCCGGTTTCTCGATTTTCTCCAGCTCCTCGTTGATCGCCTGGCGATCCAGAATATCGCCGGTCTCGGGATCCCGGTATTCCTGATCCTGAATCCAGAAGTCAGCGTAGGTGCAGTAGCGGTCAAAAATGTTCTGACCATATTCCGAATAAGACTCGAGGTAGGCCGTCTGCACTTCCTTGCCGAGGAATTCGATGTACTTGGGTGCCACAAACTCTTTCAGGAAGCCGATATAGCGCTCCTGGGTTTCGGTCGGGAACTGTTGCTGTTCGATTTCCTTCTCCAGAACATAGAGCAGGTGCACGGGGTTGGCAGCAACCTCGGAAGGGTCGAAGTTGAATACCTTGGACAGAATCTTGAACGCAAAGCGGGTTGATAGGCCGTTCATGCCTTCGTCCACACCGGCGGCATCCTTGTATTCCTGCAGGGACTTGGCCTTGGGATCGGTATCTTTCAGGTTCTCGCCGTCATAGATGCGCATCTTCGAATAGAGGCTGGAGTTCTCCGGATCCTTGATACGGGACAGGGTGGTGAACTGGGCCAGCATGTTCAGCGTGTCCGGCGCGCAGGGCGCCTGGTTGAGCGAACTGTTTTCCAGCAGCTTTTCGTAGATTCGGACTTCCTCGGAAACCCGGGTGCAGTAAGGCACCTTGACGATGTAGACCCGGTCTATAAAGGCTTCGTTGGTCTTGTTGTTCTTGAAAGTCTGCCATTCCGACTCGTTCGAGTGCGCCATGACAATACCATCATAGGGAATGGCGCCCATGCCCTCGGTACTGTTGTAGTTGCCTTCCTGGGTGGCTGTCAGCAGTGGGTGCAGCACCTTGATGGGTGCCTTGAACATTTCGACAAACTCCATCATGCCCTGGTTTGCCCGGCAAAGAGCGCCGGAGAAGCTGTAGGCATCGGGGTCGTGCTGCGGGAATTCTTCCAGTTTTCGGATATCCACCTTGCCCACCAGGCTGGAAATATCCTGGTTGTTCTCATCCCCCGGTTCGGTCTTGGCCAGTGCTATCTGGTTCAGGATGGAGGGGTAAAGTTTGACTACCCGGAACTGGCTGATATCGCCACCGAACTCTTTCAGCCGCTTCACGGCCCAGGGTGACATGATGCCCTTGATGTAGCGTCGTGGAATCCCAAACTCCTGCTCCAGAATTTCGCCATCTTCTTCCGGATTGAACAGACCAAGTGGAGACTCGAACACCGGAGACCCCTTGATGGCGTAGAAGTGCACGTGTTCCATCAGGTGCTTGAGCTTTTCTGCCAGGGATGACTTGCCGCCGCCGACAGGCCCCAGCAGATACAGAATCTGTTTGCGCTCTTCCAGCCCCTGGGCGGCGTGCTTGAAGTAGGAGACGATATTTTCGATGGCTTCTTCCATGCCATAAAATTCGTTGAAGGCTGGATAGCGCTTGATGACCTTGTTGGAAAAAATGCGGCTTAAACGTGAATCTCGGGAGGTGTCTATGGATTCCGGCTGTCCGATGGCCTGGAGCATGCGTTCAGCTGCACTGGCATAGACCGTTGGGTCTTCCTTGCACAGAGCAAGGTACTCCTGCAGGCTCATTTCCTCCTGCTGCGTCGAGGAATAACGCGCTTTGAAGTGCTCAAAAATACTCATATCGGCTACCTTCTCTGTCTTCATTACCACTTGATTGGTAAGGTTTTTAGTCGTTTGCCCAGTCCTGTCTGCCTGTTGTTGATTCAAGTGTAGCCCACCTTTGGTGTGCTGGTGGATGTTCGTGCCAAAATTGCCAGAAGCCTGTCCGTCACCCCTTTGATAGCGCCGCATCAAGCAAGTTCAGGCACTTCACCAAAGCATTTACGGGCACAGTGATTCCATCATTACCTGCAGGAATCGGGCCGTTTCAACGCCGGTGGTCAAAGGTAATTGCCAACGGAAAATTCTGTGGCTTCTGATCCCGTTGCACAGCACCACAGGATCGTGGCGAATGGCCTCTGTACCAATGATGGCCACCCGCGGCGGGGCGGAACCGCGGGAGTGCAACGGCCACACAGGATACCAAGGTTGCTCGGGGCCCTGCTATTGGTGCAGGTCTTCACATCGTCACGCAGGCGGTCCACCCCTTCGCGCAGATCGTCACTGCCCCGATTGCCGTTGTCGCGCAGCGCCGGGACAGAAAACGTGTTCGGTATCCACAGCCATTCCCTTGTATACGGTTTCTTGCCGGTGCTGGTTCAGGCGTGTGCCATCAACCAGTCGTTGAGTGCCGTTTCCCGCGCGCAGGCAGCAACCTTGGTGCGGGTCATCTGCTTTCGCACGCCACGCCACGGTTCGGGCTGGCGGCCTGCTCAGCGCCCCTGGGGCTGAACAGGGTGCAGGAAATATTGTACGGACCGGTATTCAGTCGCCGGGTCAGCTGGTGAACCGCTGGTGCTGGCCGCCTCGCCTGGTGGGCCAGGAGACCGGGGGCGCTGATGATGAAATCGTCCAGGCTGGCGTGATACTGCTCCGTTTGAAACTTGCGACCTGGGGTGCAGCGTGCACTGTCGCCGCTTTCGCATTCAAGCAGCGGTCCGTCGGTATGGCGGGTGCCCGCTGGCGCACCAGGCAGGTGCGCGATGATGCCAACTTGGGGCGACAGCACCTCAACAGTGACCCTGGCAGGTTCAGCAAAAAACAGAGCCTGATCAACGCTGTCGCTTTCCCTGTTTCTGTATTGCACCCTTTCAGCGTCGGGCAAGTCCGGACCCAGATTCGGCAGCGTGAAACATTTCATGCGAACTGCAGGGATTGTCTGGTCACGTTGGCGATACCTGCGGAATTGGTTTTCTGATGGCCAGTCAGGCAGGAGTGGCATGGCTGTGTTGGGTTCACCCTGATAGGTGATGGTCATTGCCGCCTTCCTCTGCAGTGGCTGCCAGCTGTTTGCCGCTACGGACTGTTTTCGTGGCGGCCTCGATAATGGCCTGGGCCCGCTGGTCGGCCAGCAGGCTGGTGGGGGTATTGAGTGCATCGGCCTGCTTGAACAGCGTCTGCAGCTCTGCACCAATACTGTGGATCTTGGTGTTGATTTGCTGCGCGGTGGCCCGGGCATGGTTGAGGGCGACAAAGATCAGGCCGCCGGCGTTGATCAGGTAGTCCGGGGCATACAGAATACCGCGCTGGTGCAGCATGTCCCCGTGCCGTGTCTCGGCCAGCTGATTATTGGCAGAGCCTGCGACTATGCTGCTGCGCAGCTGTGGGATGCTGTCGTCATTGAGGATGGCTCCCAGGCCGCAGGGGCTAAAGACATCAGCGTTTACCTGATAAATGTCGTCTACCTCGACTCGCCGGGCTCCGAAGGCCTGCACTGCCCGGTCGCAACGCTGTTCATCAAGGTCGCACACGCTTAGCTGGGCACCGGCTCCGTTCAGCAGTCTTGCTACTTCGAAGCCGACATGGCCGAGCCCCTGCAGGGCGACTCGAACGCCGCACAGCGATTGGCGCCCGAGCCGGTGACGCACGGCACAGCCGATACCTTCGAAGACACCCTGGGCGGTGGCAGGTGACGGGTTGCCGGTGCGGCTGGTACAGCTGACCCAGTGCGTACGGGTTGCGATGGCATCCATGTCCTCAACCTGGGTGCCGCTGTCCATGGCGGTGATATAGCGCCCGCCCAGGGTGTCGATGAAGTGCCCAAAGGCGGTCATCAGCGCGCGGCGGTCAAAACCTTCGGGCGGCTGCATGATGACAGCCTTGGCGCCGCCATGGGGTAGCCCGGCCAGGGCAGCCTTGTAACTCATGCCCCGGGCGAGACGGATGGCATCGGTAATGGCATCTGCGTCACTGGCATAGGGAATAAAGCGGCAGCCACCGATTGCCGGGCCGCGGGCGGTCGAGTGGATAGCGATAATGGCTCTTAACCCGGTGGTCGGGTCGGCGGCAAAATGAAGGTCTTGCAGTCCTGCGTTTTCCATCTGTGCAAACATGACCTGATCCTCCGTGCACCGACTGGGTAAAGGCGGTGCTCTGAGCGGCTTTTTTGCGTGGGCAGCTTATCGCCCGGTACCTTTTGGATAGCACAGGTTTTGCTAAAGTTCAGGCAAGAATTTTAAATAAGTGTTTGATTTTGCAGGTGCGTAACCGGTGATCAGCAGCGCTGGCGGGGGATCTGGCGGTTTTATTGCAGTCGCGCCTCAAGTGCGCCCCGGGGGCTTCAGCTGGTGCTTCAGGGCCGCGGCGGGACGGGTTGCCAGGTTGCTACTGCAGCGGATTTTCTGCACTGATCAGCCAGCGGGAATCCATGCGAATCAGGCTGAGTACGCGGTGCACAGCGGAACCTTCGGCGGGGGGCAGCGGGCCGGCCTGGAGCGTGACTTCGACCCAGTCCGGTGTCA